>DATJDE010000370.1:0-5724 GCA_035497595.1 Rhizomicrobium sp.
CACCGGCCCTCTTTCTTTATCGGCTGTCTTATCGAGCGATAGGGACCCGGCTTTGGGTCAGACGGCTGGATCTGCCTTGTTTTTCTGGCGGCGACCCCACCAAACCTCGATCTTTCGGCGCAATCGCCGCACGGGGTGATAATCCACCGACAGAATCAGCAGACCCAACGGCAGCATCCAGAATCCCAGAATCGGCAGGAACCCCAGCGTACCTCCCCCGATCATGGCTACTCCCAGAACAGTACGCAGTGTCCGCGATCCGGGAACCGCCATACTGAATTTCCCTAGCTTCACGCGTTTGGACGCACTCATTCGGTAACCACCGTTGCTTCGGACAATAGTTTCATATAGGCACGCCGCCACGAACACGCTAGACGGGTTCGGTGGTGATCCTCGGTAGCTCAGCGGTAGAGCAACCGGCTGTTAACCGGTTGGTCGCTGGTTCGAATCCGGCCCGGGGAGCCATTTTATTTTTAAAACGCAGCGTCTGTGTTTTCCGCTTTCAGCCTGTAGCGGCGGGATTTGACGAAGCATGGCTGAATTGCGCGAAGGGCGTGGGTTATGAACGCTGAGCCTTCCGAGAGCCGAATCCATCGCGATTGCCCGTCTTGCGGGACGTCTTCGGTCACGGCGCCGCTTGTTGCCTATTCCCACCCTGACTGGCCCATGAAGCGGTGCCCCGGTTGCGCCCTGATTTTTCTCGAATGGGTGCCCAATTACAGCGCCCTGTATGACGAGATCGGCTGGACCCGGCAGCACAAGTTGGAAGAAGACCGCCGATTGAAGCAGCAGCCGATCCTTGCCCGGCTCGATATGGCGACACGCTGGCGTCTGGGGCTCCTGGGAGAGGCAACGCCTGCGGGCGGCATGAAGGGGTTTGCGAAACCCGGGCCGGTGCTGGATGTCGGCTGTAGCTCTGGCAAGGCATTTGCTGACCTTGCGCCCGGTTACACCCCCTATGGCATCGAGATCGAATCTTCCGCGGCTGCCCATGCGCACGCGATTTTCGCGGCCCGTGGCGGCAAGGTGGTGAATGCGGATGGCGTGTCTGGCCTTGCGCAGTTGGAGGATAGGTTTTTCACCGGCATCACGCTGTGGTCCTATCTCGAACATGAGGCGCGACCGCGCGAGGCGCTGGAACAGGTGCGCCGTGTTTTGCGCAAAGACGGCGTGGCGTTGGTGAAGGTGCCCAATTTTGACTGCTGGAATCGTGTCCTTCTGGGCGCCAAGTGGCCCGGCTTCCGGCACCCCGACCATGTGCAGTATTTTACCCCGGCGACGCTGGAGCGGCTCGCAAAATCCACCGGATTTACCGTAAAATTCAGGCTGTATGGGCGCGTTCCCTTCAACGACAACATGTATGCGATTTTGAGGCTCAACTGAGCCGTTTCGCGCCTTGAAGCATGCAAGGGCCGCGTTTAGGTTCCATCTATGGATATCCGAACAGACGTTGTCGCCGCGATTGGCAATACACCGCTGATCCGTCTTCGCCATGCCTCCGAATTGACCGGGTGCGAGATCCTGGGCAAGGCGGAGTTCATGAACCCCGGCCAGTCGGTGAAAGACCGGGCCGCCCTTTTCATCATCCGCGATGCGATTGCGCGCGGCACCCTGAAGCCCGGCGGAACCATTGTGGAGGGGACGGCGGGCAATACCGGAATCGGGCTTGCCGTTGTTGCAAACGCACTTGGATTCAAGACAGTAATCGTTATTCCTGAGACGCAGAGTGAAGAGAAGAAGGATGCTTTGCGGCTTCTCGGGGCTGAACTCATTCAGGTGCCTGCGGTGCCTTATCGCGATCCCAACAACTATGTGAAGATTTCGGGGCGGCTGGCAGAGCAGATTGCCCGGGACAACCCCAAGGGCGCGGTTTGGGCCAACCAGTTCGACAATGTGGCCAACCGGCAGGCCCATATTGAAGGCACCGGCCCTGAGATTTGGGCCCAGACCAAAGGCAAGGTGGATGGCTTCACCTGTGCTGTGGGCACCGGGGGCACCCTTGCTGGCATTGCGATTGCTCTTAAAGAGCGCAACCCAAAAATCCGCACGGCTGTTGCAGACCCCATGGGGGCGGCGATCTATTCCTGGATCAAGACCGGGAAGCTCACTGCCGAAGGTAACTCGATCACCGAGGGCATTGGCCAGAACCGGATCACCGCCAATCTGGAGGGGGCGCCGCTGGACGACGCTTTTCAGATTCCGGATGAAGAAGCCCTGCCTATCATCTTTGATTTGCTTGAACATGAAGGGCTTTGCCTTGGCGGCTCGACCGGCATCAACGTGGCTGGTGCGATCCGGCTCGCGAAGGACCTGGGGCCGGGCCATACGGTGGTGACGATTCTTGCCGATTTCGGCACGCGCTATCAGAGCAAGCTGTTCAACCCCGAATTCCTCAAGGCCCGGAACCTGCCGACGCCGCACTGGCTTTCCGAACCGCCAACCCCGCCAAGGATTCCGTTCATCAGATGACCATTGCCACCCCCCTCGTCTCAACCGCATGGCTTGCCCAACATATTGATGCGCCGGATGTGCGAGTGGTGGATGCGTCATGGTATTTGCCGGAGGCAGGGCGCGATGCGCAGGCGGAGTATCGCTCCGCCCATATTCCCCGGGCTGCCTTTTTCGATATTGACGCCCTGTCGGACGACATGTCTGCCCTGCCCCATATGCTGGCGCCCGCGCCGAAATTTGCCAGCCGGATGCGCAAGCTGGGGCTTGGGGATGGTAACCTCATCATCGTTTATGACGGGGCGGGCATCTATTCGGCGCCGCGCGCCTGGTGGATGCTGCGTGCCATGGGCCATGCCGACGTGGCCGTGCTCGATGGCGGCCTGCCCAAATGGCGCCACGATGGCCATCCGGTCGAGGATATGGAGGCGCAGGCCTTTCCGCGTCATTTCACGCCGCGCCTCAACAATGCGCTGATCCACCATTTCGCCCAGATGAAAGAGAACCTTGCCACGCGCGAGCGGCAGGTGGTTGATGCGCGCAGCGCGGCGCGGTTTGCAGGGCGTGAGGCCGAACCCCGGCCCGGCGTGCGGCCTGGCCATATTCCCGGCAGCACGAATATTCCGTACAAAGAACTTACGCAGAGCGATGGAACGTTGAAACCCGCCGAGGAATTGCGGGCGCTGTATGGTGCGCGCGGAATCGACATCGGCCAGCCTGTGGTGACAACCTGCGGCTCCGGCATTACGGCGGCGATCCAGCTTTTGGCATTGACCATTGCGGGCGCGCGCGATGTGGCTTTGTATGACGGCTCGTGGGCCGAATGGGGCGCACGAAACGAAGTTCCGGTGGCCACCGCATGAGCCCATCTTCGAAAGCGCCACGTCGTGTTCCGATGACGGTGACGTTTTTGGAGATGAAGCAACGCCCGGCTGGACCAGTTCCGCCGATCCCGCGGGGCAAGATCGCGATCCTGCGGGCTGAACATCCGACTGTGCATTTTTATCGCTACCTCTACGATACGATTGGCCAGGATTATGTCTGGGTCGAGCGGCGCAAGGTCGACGACGCGCCATTGGCGGAGATTTTGGCAGACCCCGGCCTTGAGCTTTATGTGCTTTATGCCGAAGGCGCCCCGGCCGGGATGGCAGAGCTGGATTTTTCCCGTTCGCCCACCGCACGGCTTGCCTATTTCGGGTTGATGCCGGAGGCGTTGGGCCGGGGGCTTGGCAGCTACTTTCTGTATCAGGCCTGCGCCATTTGCTGGGGTCGGCCAATTGACCGGCTTTTGGTCAATACCTGCACGCTGGACCATCCGCGCGCGTTGCCGCTCTATCAGCGCATGGGCTTCGTGCCCTATTCGCGCGAAGACCGCTATGTCGAGGTGCCGGACGGGTTTTGAGCCTGTGCCCCCATTTTCAACAGGTCGGCAAAAAGGCACACTCCACTTTCCAGCTTTTTGGGGCCAGATTTTTGGGCCAGGCTTTTGGGGATGGCGGGCATGACGGACACTGTGGCGGCCAGGCAGGATGTGTTCGGGCATCCGCGCGGACTGACCTTCCTGTTCACCACCGAGATGTGGGAGCGTTTTTCCTATTACGGGATGCGCGCCATTCTGGTGCTGTATCTCACCAACTATCTGTTGCTCGATCCGCAGGCGTCCAACGTCGTCGGCTATCACACGATCAAGGGATTTTGCGAATGGCTGGTGGGCGGCACGCTGGCGCCGCAGCCTTTCTCCTCGATGATCTATGGGCTCTATACGGGGCTTGTGTATCTCACGCCGTTTTTTGGCGGCATCATCGCGGACCGTTATCTCGGGCAGCGGATCTCGGTGATTGTTGGCGCGGTTGTCATGGCGACAGCGCAGTTCACGCTGGTTCTGCCCAATATGTTCTTCATTGGGCTGTTGCTGCTCATCATCGGCAACGGGTTTTTCAAACCGAACATTTCCACCCAGGTCGGCAATCTGTATCGGCCCGGCGACCACCGGATCGACAGTGCGTTTTCGGTTTTTTATGTCGGCATCAATGTGGGCGCCTTTCTGGGTTCGACCATTTGCGGATCGGTGCTGGGGGAGAATTACGGCTATCAATGGGGTTTCTTTGCCGCCGGTGTCGGCATGGTGCTGGGGTTGATTATCTATCTGTTTGCCTTGCGCACCTTGCCGACTGACCGCGTGACCCGGATGAAGAAGACCCATGCGGAGAAGAAACCCCTGACCGGGCAGGACTGGAAAGCGGTGATTGCGTTGGTGTTGTTGTGCATTCCCACCACTTTTTTCTGGGCGACCTATGAACAGCAGGGCAACACGATCAGCCTGTGGGCGCAGAATTTCACCGATCGGCGGCTGATCCCCGGCGTGATTGACTGGCAGATTCCGGTGACGTTTTTCCAGTCGTTCAATCCGGCGATGATTGTGTCGTTCACGCCCTTGGTGGTCTGGCTGTGGGCGCGGCAGGCCAGACGCGGGCGCGAGCCTTCCACCGTGACCAAGATGGCGCTGGGGTTGTTTTTGCTTGCGCTGTCTTATGTCGTGATGGCGTTGGCGGCCTATTTTGCGCCCAATGGCGGGGCGAGCTGGCTGTGGTTGCTGGTGTTTTTCGCCATCATCACTTTGGGCGAGCTTTATCTGTCTCCCATCGGGCTGGCGCTGGTGGCGCGGGTGGCGCCTGCGCAAATTCTTTCGATGATGATGGGGCTTTGGTTCATCACCAGTTTCACAGGCAATTTGTTGCAGGGCTATATCGGCACCTATTTCACGGTTCTGGACAAGGTGAGTTTCTTTCTCCTCTGCTCCGGCATCGGCTTTGCGGCGGGGGTTGTGACCTGGCTGTTCAATTTCCCGCTCAAGCCCATTCTTGAAGCCAGAATGGCCGAGCCGCGCCTTGCGGCGGGACAGGCGCAAGCAGAATGACGGTCGACGACAAAGCCAAAGACGAGACTGTTGCGATCCATGCCGGGCGTATGAGCGAGGCGCATTTTGGCGCGGTGAATACGCCGGTGTATCGCGCGTCTACTATTCTCTATCCCGATCTTGCATCGCTGGAGGCGAGCAAGGGGCCTTATACGTATGGGCGGCGGGGGACGCCGACGCATCGCAGCCTTGAGGAGGCGTTGACCGCGCTTGAAGGCGGCAAACGCACCCTGCTCTGCCCATCGGGCCTCAATGCGATTGCGCTGGCGATTCTTTCGGTGTGCAGCGCGGGCGATCACCTTTTGATGGTGGACAGTTGTTATGAGCCGACGCGCAAATTGTGTGACCGGACGCTGAAA
>DATJDE010000371.1:0-3270 GCA_035497595.1 Rhizomicrobium sp.
TGAGGGCGAGCGCCTTCACTTGCGCCTGCTGTGCCTCGGAATACCCGCCCAACCGCCCATCGGCGAAGAAATCGTAGACAGGTTTCAGATCGTCGCGAAGCTGATCAATATTGCCGGTGATGTGCGACAGCGAAACCAGCAGCGCCGGAAAATGCGCGTCGTCCAATGCCCGCTCAAGAAACACCAAATCCTTCATCAGGGCAGCTCCATGCATAGCTTTGCGTCAGTGTTGGGCGTGTTGACGGGCGCGTCAAGCAAGCGCGCAACGTGTGCGCCTGCGAAATGAAACGCCCATTGGTGTCCGGCGTAGCGAAGGCTAGGCTCCCGCGCGAAAAAACCGGGGAATCGCATGGCAAAGCCTATTGAAAACCGCATCACCGCATTATTGGGCGTGGAATTTCCCATCGTTCAGGCGCCCATGGGCTGGATCGCGCGCGCCCAGCTTGCCTCCGCCGTTTCCAATGCGGGCGGCATGGGCATCATCGAAACCTCGTCCGGGCGGCTGGATGAGGTGCGCGCCGAAATCCAGAAGATGCGCAGCCTGACCAGCAAACCCTTTGGCGTGAACATCGCGCAAGCCTTCGTGCGCGATCCCGATATTGTCCAATTTGTCATCGATCAGGGCGTGAAATTCGTCACCACCTCCGCAGGCGATCCGCAAAAATATTGCGCCGCACTTAAATCCGCGGGCCTCACCGTGTTCCACGTCGTGCCGTCCCTCAAAGCCGCCTTGCGTGCGGTGGACGCAGGCGTCGATGGCCTGGTGGTTGAGGGGGGCGAGGGCGGCGGTTTCAAAAACCCGCGCGACGTGGCGCTGATGGTTCTGCTTCCGCTGGTCTGCGAAAAAGTGAAAGTTCCCGTTATCGCCGCAGGCGGCATGGTCGATGGCTGCTCCATGGCAGCAGCTTTCGCACTGGGCGCAGAAGGCATCCAGATGGGCACCCGCATGGTGTCATCCGCCGAATCCCCCGTGCACGCCAACTGGAAATCCGCCATCTTCGCCGCGCAGGAAACAGACACCGTCTTCCTCAACCGCTTCGGCCCCGGCCCCGCCTTGCGCGCCCTGCGCACCGAAAAAACCACGGCTTACGAAAAAGAAGCGCCGGAAAACATCATGGGCGAATTCGCCAATGTGCTGAGCCTGTATTTCGGCGGCGATATGGAAGCCTCCATCGCCCTGTCAGGCCAGGTCGCAGGCCGTATCGATGGTATCAAGCCGGTGGAACAGATCATTCGCGAAACCATCGCGCAGTTTCATCAGGTCTGCGGTGCGCTGGGCAAAAACTACGGCAGTTGATCCACCCGCCGCGCCAGAGCGCGCCAAACCGTTTCATCCCAATTCCAATGCGCGGCAGGAGAAGGCGAGGGCAGAATCCAAACCTCTGTCCCGCCAATCTCCGCGCGCTGCGGGCCAAAGTCAGCACCGGCTCCCATCACCCGCCGCCCACCCGTTAAACTGGTGAACGCCAAAACCTGCGGCGCATGCGCCAAAACCCGCGCCCGCAAATCCGCCACCGCCACGCGCCCCAAACTGCCGCGCGGCAGCTCGCTATCCATGCCAAACACATGTTTGGCAATATCGGTCAGCCCAATCCCCAATCCATCGAGCAAGGCAAAGTCAGCAGGCGCAAACAATCGCGGTGTCAAACCCGTCGCCTGCAACGTGCGCCAGAATTTGTTCTGTGGATGCGCATAATATTGCCCAGCCCGCGCCGAAACAGTCCCCGCCGCCGTCCCACAAAACACCAGCCGCAAACCGGGCCGCAAAAGATCAGGCAGAACAGGTGTCGTCATCTATTTCGACAACTGCTCCAAAAACGCCATCGCCGCCGCAGGCGCCCGCTCCTTCGCCCCGTTGATCATATAAACAAACACATCGCGTTTCTTCGCCTTCGCCACCGGCGCAATCACCGGCAAATCCTTCACCGCATTGCCCGCCGCCCACGTTTGCGCGCGGTGAACCCATGTCTTGATCTGCGTGGGCGAATACCCCGTCGTGATAGCTGCCTGCGCCTGCTGAAGCCGCACATAAACAAAATCCGCCGTCACATCCGCGATCATCGGATATTTGGCCGAATCCGCCAGCACGACGGCGACGTTATATTTACGCGCCAGCGCCACAAATTCCGGCACCAGAAAACTCTCGTGCCGAACCTCCACCGCATGGCGCAGCTTGAGCCCATCCACCGCCTTGGGCAGCGCTTCCAGAAATGCCCCAAAATCGTCGGCATCGAATTTCTTGGTCGGCATGAACTGCCAGAGAATCGGCCCCAGCTTCTTGCCAAGCTCAGAGACCCCGCTGGAAATGAATTTGTCGATCGAAGGGGCGGCCTCCGCCAGAACCCGCCTGTTGGTGGCAAAGCGCACGGCCTTCACCGAAAATACAAAGTCGTCCGGGGTCTCAGCCGCCCATTTGCGAAAGCTTTCGGGCTTCTGTGTGCTATAATAGGTCCCGTTAATCTCAATGGTGGTCACATTCGCGCTGGCAAATTCCAGTTCGCGGGCCTGTGTCAGCCCCTTGGGGTAAAACACGCCCCGCCACGGTTCAAAGGTCCAGCCGCCAATTCCTGCTCTTATCATCTTGTTGGCCTTTCAAGTGGCACCTATATAGCAGAGCCAACCATCCCGAAGATTGCATGACCCCCGCTTTATCTATTTCGCACCTGCGCAAAGTCTATAAGGGCGGCACCGTCGCCGTCGATGACCTGTCGTTCGACATCGCGCCGGGCGATTTTTTCGGCTTTCTCGGCGCCAATGGCGCGGGCAAGTCCACCACAATCCACTGTGTCACCGGCGTCGCCACCATAACATCCGGAAAAGTCGAAGTTTTCGGCATCGATGCGGTGAAAAACTATCGGGAGGCCCGGCGCCACATCGGCCTCAGCCCGCAGGAATTCAACGTCGATACCTTCGCCACCTGCGTCCAAATTCTCGATTGGATGGGCGGCTATTTCGGCATGGGCCGGGCACAGCGCAAACAGCGCTCCGAAATGCTGATCGAGAAATTCGATCTCACCGCCCACGCCAAAAAACAGTTTCGCGAACTCTCGGGCGGGCTCAAGCGCCGTGTTATCCTCGCCCGTGCCCTGATCCACGATCCGGCGCTGCTCATCCTCGACGAACCGACCGCCGGTGTCGATGTGGAGTTGCGGCGCGATCTGTGGCGCTACCTGCAAGAGCTGAATGCCGAAGGCAAAACCATCCTCCTCACCTCGCACTATCTGGAAGAGGTGGAACGGCTCTGCCGCACCATCGCCGTGGTCGCCCATG
>DATJDE010000372.1:0-7523 GCA_035497595.1 Rhizomicrobium sp.
CCCAAAATGCTGCTCAATCTTGATGCGCCCGCCGAAGAAGTGATCGCGCAGGATAAAAAGCGGCTGGTGGTGGATGCATTTGCCCGCTGGAAAATCGTCGATCCCTTGCGTTTCTACCAGTCGCTCTACGATCAGCAGACCGCGATCGTGCGCTTGACGCCCATCCTGTCGTCGGATGTGCGCCGCGTACTCGGTTCGAAAACCTTTGCCGACATGTTGTCCGGCAGACGTGCGGCCCTGATGGATGAGATCCGCGACGAGACCAATCGCAACACGGTGAGCTACGGCATCAAGATCGTCGATGTCCGTATCCGGCGTGCCGACCTGCCGCAGCAGAACAGTCAGGCGATCTACCGCCGCATGCAGCAGGAACGGACCCGCGAAGCGAACGAGTTCCGCGCCGAGGGTGAAGAAATCTCCCAACGCGTGCGCGCCCGCGCCAATCGCGAAGTCACGGTCCTGACCGCCGAAGCCACCCGCGAATCCGAAATTCTTCGCGGTCAGGGTGATGCGGAAAAGACCAAGGTCCTTGGCGCAGCCTTCGGCCAGGATGCGGACTTCTTCGCCTTCTACCGCTCATTGGAAGCGTATAAAGACGCGCTGCAAGGCGACAACACCACCATGGTCATTTCCCCCAGCGGCGAATTTTTCCGCTACTTCCAAACGCCGGGGAAAAGGTAAAACAGCACATCTGGTTTAGGCGCTATCCTCCCCCCGCCTTCGCGGGGGAGGATGCCGCGCAGTGGTGGAGGGGACTGCCCCGCCCCAAACGTAATCGCCGTAAATCCGCAACCCGCGACCTCCCACCCACTATAACCAGCCCATCGCGTTCGCTTATGCTCCCCCCTGATTTTCGGCAAAGCGAACAGCATGATGGCGCGTATCCTCAAAGCGTTGCAGGTGGTGGCAGTTCTGGCCGCCGCAACAATCGGCCCCGCAACGGCCCGGTCCACGCCTGATTCCTTTGCCGATCTGGCCGACAGGCTGTTGCCCACCGTGGTCAACATCTCCACTTCACAAACGCTGAAAGCCTCCGGCCCCAAAATCGCGCTGCCCGATGTGCCGCCCGGCTCCCCGCTGGAAGACCTGTTCAAGGATTTCCTGCAAAACAATCGCGCCCTGCCGCGCCACGTCACCTCGCTGGGCTCCGGTTTCATCATCGACAAGTCGGGCTATGTGGTGACCAACAACCACGTCATCGCCGATGCCGATCAGATCACGGTCACCCTGAACGATGGCACCTCGTTGCCTGCGAAACTGGTGGGCCGCGACGAGAAAACCGATCTCGCGCTCCTCAAGGTCAGTTCCCCCAAACCGCTTCCCGCAACCAAGCTGGGCGATTCCGATAAAGCCCGTGTCGGCGATTGGGTGATCGCCATCGGCAATCCCTTCGGCCTTGGCAGCACCGTGACCGCAGGCATCGTTTCGGCCCGCAACCGCGATATCAATGCCGGCCCTTACGATGATTTCATCCAGACCGACGCACCGATCAATCGCGGCAATTCCGGCGGCCCCTTATTCGATATGGATGGCAATGTCGTTGGCGTGAATTCGGCAATCTTCTCACCCACCGGCGGTAGCGTCGGCATCGGCTTCTCGATTCCCTCTAATCTGGCAAAAGACATCATCACCCAGCTCCGCCAATATGGCGCCACGCGCAGGGGCTGGGTCGGCATTTCGATCCAGCAGATCACGCCCGAAATCGCGCAAGGCATGGGCCTTTCGTCGGTAGCCGGTGTCCTGATCTCCGGGGTGGATGCCCATGGGCCCGCCGCCAAGGCCGGGTTGAGAAACGGCGATGTGGTGCTGTCCTTCGACAATCGCCCCATTGCCGACAACCGTGCGCTGCCGCGCATCGTGGCCGATACGCCCGCCGGAAAAACCGTGACGGTCAATGTTCTGCGTAACGGCAAGAAGCAAGCGGTCAAGCTGACGGTTGCAAAACTTCAGGATCAGGAAAAGCGCAAAGCCTCGCAAAAGCCTGCCCAAAACCAGCAGCCCGCAAAAGCCAAATCCCGCGTCGCCCCGCTCGGCCTGACACTCGCCCCGCTCGATGCCGAAACCCGCGCCCAGTTCCGCATCGCAGGCAACATCCAGGGCGTCGTCGTTATCGACGTCGATCCCGACAGCGTGGCGGCAGACAAAAATCTGCGCCCCGGCGATGTCATTGTAGAAGTGCAGAACCTGGCAGTGCGCAGCCCAGCCGACGTGGCCCGAAAAATCGAGGCCGATACCAAAGCAGGCCGCAAAGTCGAAATGTTCCTGATCAACCGCGGCGGTCAAGTCACCTTCGTCGCCCTTAAACTCAGCCGGTGAAAGCTTAAACCCGCACGAATTCGGCGTCGGAATAACCCTGCAAATACAGCAGCGCCGTCAGATCACCGTGATCCACCCGCGCGCCTGCTGCCGCCGCCACAATCGGCTTGGCGTGAAAGGCAACGCCAAGCCCCGCGCGCGCGATCATCGCCAGATCATTGGCCCCATCGCCCACCGCCAGCGTTTCCGCCGCCGTAATCCCCAACGCCTTCATTTCATTTTCCAGCGTCTGCAATTTGGCTTCACGCCCCAAAATAGGATCAGCCACCTTGCCGGTCAGATACACGCCATCGTCCAGCAACGCATTGCCGAAATGGGCGTCGAACCCCACATCCGCCGCCACGCGCTTTGTGAAAAAAGTAAAGCCGCCCGACACCAGAACACTGCGCGCGCCATGCGCCTTCATCGTCGCCAGCAAGGCGCGTGCGCCGGGCGTCAATCGCACCCGCTCGCCATAGACCCGCGCCAGCCGATGCACCGGCAAGCCCTTGAGCAACGCCACACGTTCGCGCAAGGCCGGCTCAAAAGCGATTTCGCCCGCCATGGCGCGCTCGGTAATGGCCGCCACCTGCGGTTTCAAACCCATTGCATCGGCAATCTCGTCCAGACATTCGCAAGTGATGATGGTGGAATCCATATCCGCCACGATCAGCTTTTTGCGCCGTTCCGCAGCCGCCACGATATTGATGTCGAGAGTTCCCGCACCGGTTGCCGCGCGCGCAGCCTCGCGTACTCCATCGCTGGGTCCGCGAAACGGAAGGTCAAAAGCGCGATCAGGCGATAACCATACAAGCGTGCCGGTTTGAGACTGTGCGGCTGCAGCCGCCGCAATCGCCTCGGCATAGCGCGCAACATCGCGCCCGATTACGCTCAGAATATTAGGAAATTCGGTGTTCAAAGGTGATGGCAATGGTGTGGGCCTTCTTGGCAATTTCAAACCGCCCAGCCCATGCTCAAAAGCAAAGGACGATTCGCAAATGCATGTAGACGCGGTGCTTATTGCAGGGCCTACGGCGAGCGGCAAGTCGGCCGCGGCGCTTTGCGTGGCCGAAGCGATTGGCGGCGCGCTGATCAATTGCGATTCGATGCAGGTCTATTCCGAACTCAGCATCCTGACCGCGCGCCCCCCCGCGGCGGATATGGCGCGCGCCCCGCACCTTCTCTATGGCCATGTCAGCGTCCATGAGCGCTACTCCGCCGGGCGCTACCAGGCCGATGCGGCAGAGGCACTGGCCCGTGCCCGGGCGGACTGCAAAATCCCCATCTTCGTCGGCGGCACCGGGCTCTATTTCGGTGCCCTCAGCGATGGCCTGAGCGAAATCCCCCAAGTGCCGCTCTCTACCCACGAAGCCTTGCGCAAACAAATGCTGCTGGAGGGGAACGAGGCGTTCTACGCAAAGCTGCGCCTGCGTGATCCGGAAACCGCAGCCCAGCTCAACCCCACCGATCCCCAGCGCGTGCTGCGCGCCATGGAAGTGCTGGAGGCGACCGGCCGCAGCCTTTCCAGTTGGCAGAAAGAAAGCGGCCAACCGCTGCTCAAAAACCTGCGTCTGGCCCGTTTCGTGCTCGATTCGCCCCGGGTGGTCCTCCTGCCCCGTATTGCAGAGCGTTATCGCCGCATGGTCGAGCAGGGTGTGCTGGAAGAGGTGCGCGCCATTACCGGGCTGGATGAAAATCTCCCCGCCGCCAAAACCCTGGGCCTGCGCGAATTCAAGGAATTTGACCAAGGCCTTCTCACCGCAGCGCAGGTGGAAGAGGCAATCAATATCGGCACACGGCAATATGCCAAACGCCAAATGACCTGGTTCCGCAACAAGATGGCGGACTGGACCTGGATTCAAGCCTACGATCAGAGCAATATTGTTGCTCAAATGATCAAAATAATCAAATGATATTTCTTGACACTCAGCCCGCCTCGCCATATGTTGCGCTGCGAAAACCGGGGCAGACCATGCACCACACGCTCGTATGCGTAAGAAGGCCGCTGGACGGACGAAGCTAAGGGCTTCGCATTCCGCACGGTGGCTTTATACCCAAGGGGCGGCAACGCCCCTTTCGCTTTTCTGGCACCTTTCGCGTATCTGCTTTTGATCTGAAGGACGTCCAAATGGACAACGACACAACACTGACCGCACAAGACGCCATCGAACTGAGTGGCGCCGAGATGGTGATCCGCGCCCTGAAGGATCAGGGCGTAGAGCATATCTTCGGCTATCCGGGCGGCGCAGTCCTTCCGATCTACGATGCGTTGTTCGCCGCCGAAGGCATCACCCATGTGCTGTGCCGCCATGAACAGGGCGCCACCCATGCCGCCGAAGGCTATGCCCGCTCCACCGGCAAACCCGGTGTGGTGCTGGTGACCTCCGGCCCCGGCGCAACCAATGCCGTCACCGGTCTCACCGATGCGTTGATGGATTCGATTCCGCTGGTCGTGCTGACAGGGCAGGTCGCCACCCACCTCATCGGCAATGATGCGTTTCAGGAATGTGACACCATCGGCATCACGCGCCCCTGCACCAAACACAACTGGCTGGTGAAGGATGTGAACGATCTGGCGCGCGTGCTGCACGAAGCCTTTCAAATCGCCACCACAGGCCGTCCCGGCCCGGTGGTTGTCGATATTCCAAAGGACGTGCAGTTCAAAAAAGGCAGCTATATCGGCCCGCAATCGGTGCGCCATCGCACCTACAAGCCGAAAACCGATCCCGATCTGTCCGCCATCGTCAAAGCGATCGAGCTGATGGCAAATGCCAAACGCCCGGTCTTCTATACCGGCGGCGGCATCATCAATTCAGGGCCGGAAGCTGCCAAGCTGCTGCGCGAACTGGTGAGTATTACCGGCTTTCCCGTCACCTCCACCTTGATGGGCCTTGGCGCGTTCCCCGCCTCCGATCCGAAATGGCTCGGCATGCTTGGTATGCACGGCACCTACGAAGCCAATCTCGCGATGCATGATTGCGATGTGATGATCTGCCTCGGCGCCCGTTTCGACGACCGGGTGACGGGCCGTATCGATGCGTTCTCGCCCAATTCCAAAAAAATCCATCTCGATATTGATGCCGCGCAAATCAACAAGAACGTGCGGGTGGATGTGCCCATCGTGGCCGATGCCACCAAGGCGCTGAAAGAGATGCTGCACTTCTGGAAAACCCAACGCCGCAAGGTGGATGCACCTGCGCTTGCCGAATGGTGGAAACAGATCGAAGGCTGGCGCGGCAAGAAATCCCTGTCGTTCAAGAACTCGACCACCATCATCAAGCCGCAACACGCCATCGACCGGCTCTACGCGCTGACCCGGGGGCATGAAACCTACATCACCACCGAAGTCGGCCAGCATCAGATGTGGGCCGCCCAGCGCTTCAAATTCGAAGAACCGAACCACTGGATGACCTCTGGCGGCCTCGGCACCATGGGCTATGGCCTGCCTGCCTCCATCGGCGTGCAGATGGCCCACCCCGATGCGCTGGTGATCGACATTGCAGGCGAAGCCTCTGTGCAAATGACGATGCAGGAAATGTCCACCGCCGTGCAGTACAATCTGCCGGTGAAGATTTTCATCATCAACAACCAATATATGGGCATGGTGCGCCAGTGGCAGCAATTGCTGCATGGCGGGCGCTATTCGAGTTCCTATTCGGAAGCCTTGCCCGATTTCGTGAAAATGGCCGAGGCATTCGGCTGTGTCGGCCTGCGCGCCACCAAACCCGATGAGCTGGACGACAAGATCAAGGAAATGATCGAGGTGCGCCGCCCGGTTCTGTTCGACTGCCGCGTGGACCCGAAAGAAAACTGCTACCCGATGATCTATTCCGGCGCACCGCACAACGAAATGGTGCTGTCGGATTCCGAAGATGACGCGGTGGTGGTGACAGAAGAAGGCAAGATGCTCGTCTGATGCTCCAGAAAACTCCCCAATCCCACACAATCGCGGTTCTGGTCGATAATGAAGCAGGCGTGCTCGCCCGCGTCATCGGCCTGTTCTCCGGGCGCGGCTACAATATCGAAAGCCTCACGGTGGCCGAGGTCGATCACGCCAAGCGTACCAGCCGCATCACCATCGTCACCTCGGGCACGCCTCAGGTGATCGAACAGATCGAGGCGCAACTGCGCCGTCTCGTGCCAGTGCACCGGGTGGTCAACTGGACCATCGCCAAGCCCGGCATCGAGCGCGAAATGGCGTTGGTCAAGGTCGTCGGCAACGGCGACAAGCGCACCGAAGCCATGCGCATCGCCGAAATATTCCGTGCACGGATTATCGACACATGCCACACCAGCTTCGTGTTCGAAATCACCGGCGCGCCTTCCAAGGTCGATAACTTCGTCGACCTGATGCGCCCGCTCGGCCTTGTCGATGTCTCGCGCACCGGCGTCGCCGCCATCTCCCGCGGCCCGGAGGCGATGTAAGTTTTGTTGTCATGGCCCGCCGCGTGCGGGCCACCCAGTTAGTCTCAATGCTTTTAATCAGGAGTGACAGAATGCGCGTGTACTACGATCGGGATGCCGATTTGAATTTCATCAAAGGCAAAAAAGTTGCTGTCATCGGTTTCGGCAGCCAGGGCCATGCCCATGCGCTGAACATGCGCGACAGCGGCGTGAAAGACGTCGTCATCGCCGCCCGTCCCGGCGCGAGCGCCAAAAAAGCGGAAGCGGCTGGCTTCAAAGTCATGTCCAACGCCGACGCCGCCAAATGGGCCGACGTGATGATGATGGTGACGCCCGATGAACTTCAGGCCGACATCTACAAGGACGACCTGCACGCCAACATGAAACAGGGTGCGGCCTTGCTGTTCGCCCATGGCTTCAACGTGCATTTCCGCCTGATCGAACCGCGCGCCGATCTGGACGTGCTGATGGTCGCCCCCAAAGGCCCCGGCCACACCGTACGCAGCGAATATCAGAAAGGCGGCGGCGTGCCATGCCTCATCGCCGTCCATCAGGATGCGTCCGGCAACGCCCAGGATCTCGGCCTTGCTTACGCCAGCGCCATCGGCGGTGGCCGCGCCGGTATCATCGAAACCAATTTCCGCGAAGAATGTGAAACCGATCTGTTCGGCGAACAGGCGGTTCTGTGCGGCGGCGTGGTCGAACTGATCCGCGCCGGTTTCGAAACGCTGGTCGAAGCGGGTTACGCCCCCGAAATGGCCTATTTCGAGTGCCTGCATGAAGTGAAGCTGATCGTGGACCTGATCTACGAAGGCGGCATCGCC
>DATJDE010000373.1:0-4241 GCA_035497595.1 Rhizomicrobium sp.
AGAGCGCAAATAATCACAGAACGCAAATAGTCAGTTGGTCATCCAGACGGGCTTCAACTGCGGCTCGCCGAAGTGGAAGCCCTGGAAATAATCGACACCGAAGCTTTCGAGCAGGGCTGCGTCTTCATCCGAACTCACCCACTCGGCCACGGTCTTGAGGGCGAAGTTCTTGGCGAGCGCGACGAGGGTGCGCACGAAGATCTGGTTCTCCGGCGATTGGGAGAGATCGCGCACATAGGCGCCATCGATCTTCACCGTATCGACCCGCAACATTTGCAGGTTGCGGAACGAGGTATAGCCCGCGCCGAAATCATCAATCGCCACGCGGCAGCCCATTTCGCGCAATTGCGAGACGAAGCGGGCATTGTCTTCAAAATGATGCAGGGCCGCGGTTTCGGTCAGCTCCACGATGATGCGGTTGGCGATGGCGCTGTTGGATTGCACATAGCGGATAAAAGATTGCAGCCACGCCGGATCGCCCGCCGTGGTGCCTGACACGTTCACCGCAAGGGTGATTTCCGGGTGGGCATGCAGCTGGGAGACGGCCAGTTCGAGCGCGTGCCGATCCACCAGCCGCACAAGGCCCAACTGTTCGGCGGCCGGCACAAACTGGCCCGCGGTCGCCACGCTGCCATCGAGCTTGATCATGCGCAGCAGACATTCGTAATGCACCGGCTCTTTGGTCTTTGCATCGACAATCGGCTGATAGGCAAAGGTCAGCCGGTCCTGCTTCAGCGCCGCCACCACTTCATCGGCAATGCCCATCAACCGCAAACGCGCGGTTTCAAGCTGGGGGGATTTGTTATAGAGCGCAAAACCATCACGCCCGTTTGAGCGCGCCCGGCCCAGCGTTTCTTCAGCGCGCAGCATCGCTTCCTGACTGGACGAGGCGCCGGACGGCAGCCACACCGCGCCAGCCGATATGGTCGCCGAGACCATGCCGGAGCGTGTATCGACCACCTGATCGCGCACAATGGCGCGCAGGCGTTCGGCGACCAGCGCGATTTCGCGCTCGCTGCAATTGGCGAGAATAACGCCCAGCTTGTTGCCTGCGATGCGGCCAATGATGTCGCTGCCACGCAAAGAGCGGGCAATGCGTTCGCCCACCGCAACAATCACTTCGTCTGCCGCGTCGAAGCCATACGCATCGTTGATCATCGCCAGCCGGTCGATCGAGGCGACCAGAAAGGCGCAGGCGCGGCTTTCAGCGCGCGCCGCTTCAATCGCCTGCGCAAGCTCGCCGCGCAGGGCATTGCGGTTCAAATGGCCCGTCAACTCATCACGCGTCGCGAGATAGAGGAGGCGCTGCATGTTGCGCTTGTCTTCGGTGATGACACGCATCGAGCCGGTGAGCCGCTCGGCGCGCCCTTGCGCATCGCAGACCCGCACACCGCGCAAGATAAACCACACCGAGCCCATGGCGGAGGCGGCCTCGAATTCGATATCGAAGGTGATATCGCCCGTGCTCTGGGTATCGATGACGGCGCCAAGTTTCTGGCGGCCTTCGGGGTTCATCCAGCCGCGAAAAACATCGCCGTTTTGCAGCCGGTCCGCGGCGGGGTGCATGGACAGAATGTCGGTCGCGCCATCCCAGACAATGTGATCGTCCGCAATTGTCCAGTCGAAGGTTGCAGCCCTGGCGCCTGCCAATGCCAGGCGCAGCCGTTCGGCATCATGGCGTAAGGTCAAGGACCGGACATCCGCCAGCGGTCTGAAAACACGCGGTTCGCTAAGCACTCTGGCCACCATCTGTTGCCGGTATTCCGGCGTTGCCCCGATGATGGGTGTGGGGGCCTTAAAAAACCCGTAACTGTTGCACCCAAACCGCATGGCCCGCGAACCGGCTCGGTCCTTGCCTAACAATGGGTTATGAGCGGTCTTGGTCCCCTTTCCACATCTGCCGACGGCACACTTGTTCCGTTGCGAAAGCCCGTGCAGCGCGTGGAAAAATGCGCCGATTGCGGCCACTTGGATGGTGAATCCCGCCACACACCTGCGCCTTCCGACCGGCGCGGCGCCAGTGTTGACCGGCGAAAACTGTGCCGCACTGAAACAAACGAGGCTGGCCCACTTTGGCACGGTCCGCGTTTACGTGCCCCTTTTGTCGCGCAATTTATCGGGCAAGTGTTGGGCACATCGCGCACCGCGCCGCAAAAAGCCTATGCCCCGGCGCCTCAATTGCGCGGCCATATCATCGACACGCGCACGTAAAGCGCGCGTGTCGAAGAAAATGCTCTAATCGCGCCGCAGCAGCAACTTCTTGATATCTTCAATGCCGCGCTCAAGCCGTTCGACGCGGCCGAGAAGGTTTTCGAGCTTCGCCGTAACGTCACCCAAATCGGCAGCCGCGCGCGGAACGGGCGTGGCGATGCCTGCGCGTTCGGCAATCTCCTTCACATCGGTGCCGAGCAGCGCCGCCAGAAGCCGCACATCCTTCACCGAAAGTTCGCGCTGGTCCTTCCACATCTCGGCCAGTTGCTCAGGTGTGAGGCCAAGGGCGCGCGCCACATCGCCGTGGGACAGCCCCATCGCCGAAAGCCGCGAATCAAACCATTGCGTATCGAAGAAAAGCGCCATGCGCCCATGATAGACTGGCCCGGCGCGGGCGCAAAAGTGGGTGGCTGGCCGCGCTGGGCAAATGGCGATATTTTGCCAGCCACATCATCCTCTAGGATTCCTTATGACCCCCAATGATTGCGTTCTGGTCGGCTGGTCGGACAAGGCTGAAACATTGCTGCTCAATCGCGCCAACCGCCATGGCGTGGTGGCAGGCGCGACAGGGACCGGCAAAACCGTGACCCTCCAAATCCTGGCACAAGGGTTCTCCGATATGGGGGTGCCGGTGTTCGCCGCCGACGTGAAGGGCGACCTTTCCGGCATTGCGCTGCCGGGCGACCGGCTGGAGCGTTTTGCCGAGCGGGCCGCGGCGATGGGGCTGGAGCTGAAGCCGGCCGCGCCGCCGGTGATGTTCTGGGATGTGTTCGGCAAACAGGGCCAGCCGATCCGCGCCACCGTTTCGGAAATGGGGCCGCTGCTTCTGGCACGGATGCTGGGCTTCAACGACGTGCAGGCCGGTGTGCTCAACATCGTCTTCCATGTCGCCGATCAGGAAGGGCTGCTGCTGCTCGACCTCAAAGACCTGCAGGCGGCGGTAAAATATGTCGGCGACAACGCGGCCACCATCGGCACCCAATATGGCAATGTCGCGCCCGCCACCATCGGCGCGATCCAGCGCGCGCTGCTGAGTTTGCAGACCCAAGGGGCGGAGAGCTTCTTTGGCGAACCCACCCTGCAACTGGCGGACTTGATGCGCACCGATCTTTCGGGCCGGGGCTATGTGAATATTCTGGCGGCGAACCAGCTCATTGAATCGCCCGCGCTCTATTCCACCTTCCTGCTCTGGCTGATGTCGGAACTGTTCGAGCAACTACCCGAAGTGGGCGATCCCGATAAACCGCGCCTGGTGTTCTTTTTCGATGAGGCGCATCTGCTGTTTCGCGATGCGACCAAGCCGCTGCTCGAAAAGATCGAACAGGTGGTGCGGTTGATCCGCTCCAAAGGCGTCGGGATTTATTTCGTCACGCAAAACCCGGCGGATATTCCCGACTCTGTGCTCGCCCAACTCGGCAACCGGATACAGCACGCCTTGCGTGCCTATACGCCCGCCGATCAGAAGGGCTTGCGGGCTGCGGCACAATCCTTCCGCGCCAATCCGCAATTCGATACGGCGGAAGCGATTCAGGGCCTCGGCGTCGGTGAAGCGCTGGTCTCCACGCTGGATGCGAAAGGCGCGCCCAATGTGGTGCAGAAAACCATGATCCGCCCGCCTGTTTCGCGCCTTGGGCCTGCAACGGCGCAAGAACGCAGCGACACCCTCACCAAGAGCCCGGTAAAAGGGCTGTATGAGCGCGAGATCGACCGCGAATCCGCCTTCGAGATTTTGCAGGCCCGCACCGCAAAACAGAACGCCGCCAAACAGGCCGAAGCAGACGCAAAAGCGCAAACCAAAGCGCAGGCCCAAGCCGATGCGCAGGCGCGGCGGGATGCACCACGCCCTTCCAACCGCCAAAGCATGACAGAAGCCTTCACCAAATCGCTGGTGCGCGCGGCGGCAAGCTCAGCCGGGCGTCAATTGATCCGCGGCGTGTTGGGAAGCTTGCTGAAACGCTGATCAGGCAGCTTTGCTCGGGCTGTCCTTCAACAACCCCAGCCGCACAAGACTTTGCGCCGTCGCGACAATC
>DATJDE010000374.1:0-4358 GCA_035497595.1 Rhizomicrobium sp.
AAGGCGAGGAGCGCGCGGTCTTCCAGCGCGATCAGTTGCACCTCTGGGGGCAGATGTTTGCGGATGAAAGGATCATCCACATCCTTGCGGCCTGCATTGAGGACGAGGCCGAGTGTGCCGTCGTTCTCAGCGCCTGCGAAGCGCGTGACCATGAGGTCATCGACGATGCCACCATTGGAATTTAGCAACAGGGTGTAGCGGATGCGGGCATGGCCGAGGCTTTGGAAATCGCCCGGTGTGAAGGTTTCGAGGGCTGCTGCGGTGACGGCGTGGCTCGGCCCCGTGAGCAGGCGCTGGCCCATATGGGAGACATCGAACAGGCCCGCTTTTTCGCGGGTGTGCAGATGTTCTTTGAGAACGCCGGTGGGAAATTGCACCGGCATGTCATAGCCCGCGAAGGGCACCATTTTGCCGCCAAGCTCTATATGCAGGGCATGGAGCGGGGTCTTTTTCAGGCCTTGGGTCTGGTCTGTCATACATGGTCCGGCAAAAGGTTGACTGGCGCGTGGACCGGCGAACCGGATACGCGCCCCTCTGTCATCGGACCTGAGAGATTTCCCCCAAGCGCCTTCGTGTCAGGCGCTTGGGATTACCCCTTCGGTGAGAGCGAACGTGCCGCCCTGCTTTCCAGAATTTCGACTCCGTGCGCGGTCCTTTTGCCTGAGAGTTTCCGGGGCGGTTGCTCCTTCGGCGCCTGCATCTGGTGCAGGTCTCTCCCGCGCGGGAGATCGATGGCCGTAGCTCTACGCCTCGCGGCGGGGAACGACGTTGGGGGCATCATAGGGGGGTGATGAGTCGAGTCAACGCGGGGCCCAAAACTGCTCACATCCTTGGCGGAACTTCGATGCCCAGAAGGTCCAGAACCTTGACCAGAGCGGCCAAAGTGACCTGACACAGGCCAAGGCGGGCGGCCCGCAACCCCGCATCTGATTCAGAGAGGATGTGGTGTTCTGTGTAGAAGCGGCTGAAATCCTGCGCCAGGGAGAAGGCGAAATCACACAGGATATTGGGGGCGCGTTTGGCTTCTGCTGCCAGCATGGCATCGGGCAGCGAGAGCAGGCGCAGCGCCAGCGCGCGCTCTTCAGCCGAGCGGACGACCGGCAGGGACGGCGTGTGCCCTTCGGCTTCGGCGCGGCGCAGGATCGATTGGATGCGCACCGCCGCATATTGCAGGTAGGGGCCGGTCTTGCCTTCGAAGCGGGAGAAGCGGGCGAGATCGAAAATATAATCGGTCTGCCTGTGGTTGGAGAGATCGGCGAATTTGATGGTGGCGATGCCGACTTTGCGCGCGATGTCGGCGCGTTCTTCATCGGAATAATCTGCGCCGAGGCCCTGTTCGGCGATGCGCTTTTGCGCTTCTTCCGTCGCCATGGCGATGAGATCGAACAGTTTCATCACGCCGCCGGCGCGGGTTTTGAACGGCTTGCCATCCGGCCCGTTCATGGTGCCGTAGCCGACATGTTCGAGTTCGGCGTTGCCGTTCAGCTTTGCTTTTTCGGCGGCGCGGAACACCTGTTCGAAATGGCCATGCTGGCGGTGATCGACCACGTAGAGAATGAGGTCGGGGTTCTGGTTGCGCACCCGGTCGATGATGGTGGCAAGATCGGTGGTGCCATAGAGCACCGCGCCATCTGATTTGAGCAGGATGAGCGGCGGCATTTCTTTTTTATCTGTCTCGCGCGCCACCTGCACGACGAGCGCGCCTTCGCTCATTTCAGCAAAACCGCGGGCTTTCAGATCGTCCACCATCGGCGGGATCAGCGCATCGACACTGGCCTCGCCGTTCCACAGATCGAAATGGACGCCGAGGCTGCTGAATTCACGCTCCAGCCCGACTTCGGAGACGGTGACGAAATGCTTCCACAGCGCGCGATAACCTGCCCTGCCTGCTTGCAGATCGGCGGTTGCGGCGCGGGCTTCGTCGAGCCGCGCGGGGTCGGCTTTGCAGGCGGCGGAGGCCGCGGGATAAATCTCTTCCAGGTCGTCCATCGTCACCGGGGATTGTTCCGGGTACGGACCAGTGAAGTTCGCGTCGTAATAGATGGGCGCGAGGCCGCGTTGTTGAATTTCGCTGATCAACTGGCCCATTTGCAGACCCCAGTCGCCGAGATGCACATCGCTGATGACGGTCCAGCCATTGGCGCGCGTAAGCCGTTGCAGGCAATCGCCGATGATGGAGGAGCGCAAGTGGCCGACGTGCATCGGCTTGGCGACATTGGGGCCACCGAAATCGATGACGACGGTTTTGCCCACGCCGTCCTTGGGCGCGCCGAGTGTGGCATCGCCTGCCAGCGTTTGCGCGCGCATCGCAATCTGCGAATCTTGAAGCGTCAGGTTGATGAAGCCGGGGCCTGCGATCTCTACTTTGGCGAAGCGCGGATCGGCCTTCAGATGCGTGGCGATTTTTTCGGCAATTGCGCGCGGGTTGGCTTTTGCCTGCTTGGCGGCGGCGAGTGCGCCATTGCATTGAAACTGCGCAAGGTCTGGGCGGTCTGCGGGTTGTACGCGCCCCAGTGCGGCATCAAGGCCTTCGGACGCGAAAGCTGCGCCGGCAATGGCCGACAGGTCTTCCAGAAGTGAACTCATTCGGCGTAGCGGTTTGTCTTCCGGTTGTAGTCAAGCTGCTGTTTGGTGAGTTGGAAACCGACCAGCAAATGATAATCGAACGGCTGTTTGGTCCGCGCGACTTTGACCGGGATGGAATCGATCGTCTGGGTAAAATCGACCTGTGTCTGGCCGGGCTGGAAGACCAGCGTGGTTGAATAGGTCTTTTTCAACACCAGCTTGCCATCGGAATCGTTGATCGCGACGAAGAAGGGCACGGTGTAGCTGGCGGCGGCACCGTCTTTTTGGCGGAAACCGCGGAAGGCGAGCTCCAGGCTGGAGTCCGCCGTATTGGTGTCCTTATCGATCGAACAGGCGGTCGTGGCGCGGCGCGTATCAATGCGATAGGCGAGATTTTCGGGCGCCATGGGCTTGCCCGCCACGAAGACCGACTGTGACGAGGTTTCCGCCAGAATCGCCGTGGAGGGGCATTTGGCGAGCATGCGCTCGGTCTGGCAGGCCCCCAGAACCGGGAGGGCCAGAATCAGGATCAGGCTGCGCGTTACGTTTTTCATCCGCTCACAAATTTCATGTGCTCATCGAAATGAGGTTTGGCGCTTCGAAATTGCCGCTCTCTGCTTGACTTTTGGGAGCCCACAAACGACTCCTCCACCCATGCTGCCCGAGCGCGGCGGGACTGTACCGAAGGGACCCCCAAAGGGGAAGCGCGGGAACATGGCGGTTTATACAGAAGTCTCCTTCGACGATCTCGAAGCGCTCCTGCGCGACTACGATATTGGCGCGCCACGGAGTTTCAAAGGGATTGCGGAAGGCGTGGAGAACACCAATTTCGCGCTCCAGACCACGACGGGCGCCTATATCCTCACGCTCTATGAAAAGCGGGTGCATGTGCCCGACCTGCCCTTTTTCCTCGGGCTGATGGAGCATTTGGCCGCACGCGGAATCGCCTGCCCCCTGCCGGTGCGGCGGCGCGACGGGGCGCAATCGATGATTCTGAACGGGCGGCCCGCGGCGCTGCTAACCTGGCTGGATGGGCTTTCGCTGCGCCGCCCGGGCGTGGGTCATTGCGCCGAGGCGGGGGCGGCGCTGGCCAGGCTGCATGAGGCCGGTGAAGGATTTGCGATAGAGCGGCCCAATGCGCTGGGGCCGGAGGGGTGGAAAGCGCTGGTGGCGGCAACCGCTGCGGGGGCGGATTCGGTGCAGGATGGATTGCGCGCGCTGATTGAAGAGGCGATGGAGGGCTGTGACGCGGCATGGCCGAAGGGCCTGCCCTCCGGCGTCATTCATGCCGATCTGTTTCCCGACAATGTGCTGTTCATGGACGGCAAGATCTCCGGGCTGATCGATTTCTATTTTGCCTGCAACGATGCCTATGCCTATGACCTTGGCGTGATGCTGAACGCCTGGTGCTTTGAAGGCGATGGCGCATACAACATCACCAAGGGGCAGGCGCTGATCGGGGCCTATCGCAAGCGGCGGGCGCTGAGCGATGCCGAACGCGATGCGCTGCCGGTGCTGGCGCGCGGCGCGGCGCTGCGCTTTTTGCTGACCCGGTTGTATGACTGGCTCAACCCCGACCCGACCGCTTTGGTGCGGCCCAAGGATCCGCGGGACTATTCGCGCCGCCTGCGTTTTCACCTGCGCGCGAAAAGCGCGGCGGAGTATGGCTTTTGAGTAAACCCGTGATTGATATTTTTACCGACGGCGCCTGTTCGGGAAACCCCGGCCCCGGTGGCTGGGGCGCAATTTTACGCAGCGGCGGCCATGAGCGCGAAATTTCCGGCGGCGAGGCA
>DATJDE010000375.1:0-9590 GCA_035497595.1 Rhizomicrobium sp.
CGCCGACGGCTGCGTGCAACTTGTCGGCGATCTTGTCCAGCATGTGGAAATTATCGCCCGACTGCATGCCGCGCCCGCCCGAAATCACGATTTTCGCCGAGGTCAGTTCGGGGCGTTCCGATTTCGACAGTTCTTCGCCGACAAATTTGGAAATGCCCGGATCGCCCGCATTGCCGATCTTCTCCACCGTGGCCGAGCCGGTGGCTTCGGCGGCTTTGAAGGTGGTGGTGCGCACGGTGATGACCTTCTTGCCCGCAGCGGCTTCCACCGTTGCCAGCGCATTGCCCGCATAGATCGGACGCAGGAAGGTATTCGGGCTTGTCACGGCCAGAATTTCCGAAATCTGCGGCACATCCAGCTTGGCGGCCACGCGCGGCATGAAGTTTTTGCCGTTGGTGGTGGCAGGGGCCAGGATCGCGTCATACCCATCGGCCAGCGACAGGATGAGCTTTTCCATCGGCTCGGCCACCAGCTTTGCGTAAAGCGGGTCGTCGGCCAGAATGACCTTTTCTACGCCTGCCAGCTTGGCGGCGGCTTCGGCCACTGCGCTCGCATTGGAGCCGGCCACCAGCACATGCACCGGGGTCGAAACCTGGGCTGCGGCGGTCACGGTCTTCGCGGTCGCTTCTTTGAGGTTGGTATTGTCGTGTTCGGCAATGACGAGCGAAGCCATCAGATCACCCCTGCTTCGTTCTTGAGTTTATCAACGAGTTCGGCGACGGTTTTCACCTTCACGCCAGAGGTGCGCTTGGGCGGTTCTGTCACTTTCAGCACCTTCAGCCGGGGCGTGGTGTCCACGCCATAATCGGCCGGGGTCTTTTCGTCGATCGGCTTCTTCTTGGCCTTCATGATGTTCGGCAAAGAGGCATAACGCGGCTCGTTGAGGCGCAAATCCACCGTCATGATGGCCGGAAGCTTCACTTCCACGGTCTGCAAACCGCCATCGATTTCGCGTTCGATCTGGGCTGTGCCTTCGCCAAGCTCCAGCTTGTGGGCAAAGGTGCCTTGCGGCCAGTCCAGCAGGGCGGCCAGCATCTGGCCGGTCTGGTTGGAATCGTCGTCGATGGCCTGTTTGCCAAGGATCACAAGACCCGGCTGCTCGGCATCCACAATCGCTTTGAGGATTTTGGCGACCGCCAGTGGTTCCACATCGCCGTCCACCTTCACCAGGATGCCGCGATCGGCCCCCATGGCGAGAGCGGTGCGAATGGTTTCGCCAGCCTGCTGCGGCCCGATGGACACGGCGATCACTTCGGTCGCCTTGCCTTTTTCTTTCAGCCGTACAGCCTCTTCGACGGAAATCTCGTCAAAGGGGTTCATCGACATTTTTACGTTGGCGAGGTCGACTCCGGTCTGATCCGCTTTGACGCGAACCTTGACGTTGTAGTCGATCACCCGCTTGACGGGGACCAGTACTTTCATCGTGTTAGAATGCCTTCCCGCTGAAGCGGCCTCTATCCCAATACTGGCGCCGTATGGAGTGGCGCCCAGGCCGTCTGTTGTGCGGCGCAAAAATTAGGCAACAGCCCTCGCCTCTGTCAACGCGCAAACCGGCTGGAAGGCTGTTTTGCGGTGCAGCATGGCCGCGCACCTGCGTCATTACGCCGCTGTAGGTCTATTTGAGCGTCGTCAGATAGGCCACGATATCACTCACCTGGCCCTGATTGGCAACGCCGGGGAAGGACATCTTGGTTCCCGGCACCAACGCCGCCGGGCGGGTCACAAAGGTTTGCAGTTTGTCCGCGCTCCAGACAATGCCTGACTTTTTCATGGCGCCTGAATAAGAGAACCCGGCCATGCTTGCCGATTTGCGTCCGACAACACCGAACAGGTTGGGGCCGATCCGGTTGGGGGCACCCTTGGCATTGCTGTGGCACATGGCGCAGCGGTTGAAGAGCGATTTGCCTTTGACGGCATCGCCCTTGGAGTTGTCAGCGGCACTGGCGGGCGAAATGGCGCAGGCTGCAAAAAGAGCCATGCCTGCTACTAGCATAATACTTTGAATTCTTATCATGTCCCGGCCTTCCTTCGGCGCGTGTGTTTCGTTGATGGTTTAACGCCCGTTGCCGCGTTGAAACAAAGCGGCATCATGGCCCAGCCGGAGTTTTTATGAGCACTGCCCCGCTTTCGGCTTCGCGCCGTGTCGAATTGATCGTGCTGCTTGGCGCGCTCACCGCGTTCGCGCCCATCGCCATCGACATGTATCTGCCTGCGCTGCCGGCCATCGCGCGCGAATTCGGCGCACCCATCGCCAGTGCAGAGCATTCGCTGTCGGCGTTCTTTTTCGGCTTCGCAATCGGACAGGCGTTTTATGGCCCGCTGACTGACAGGTTCGGCCGCAAACCCCCACTCTATGCGGGGCTTCTCATCTTCACCCTGGCAAGTTTTGCCTGTGCCTTTGCATCTAGCGCCGATCTTCTGATCCTCATGCGCTTTCTGCAGGCGCTGGGCGCCAGTGCTGGGGTGGTTGTGGCGCGCGCCTGCGTGCGCGATTTTTTCCCGCCGCAAGATGCGCCGCGCGTCTTCGCCCATATGATGCTGGTGCTGGGGGCGGCGCCGTTACTGGCGCCCTTGCTCGGCGGCTATATATTGATCGGGTTCGGCTGGCGGGCGATCTTCATTCTTCAGGGCGCTCTCGGCCTGGTTGGTTTTGCGGTTATCTACTTCCGCCTCACCGGCACACATACCGGCGCCCACCGTGCGTTACATCCGTTCAAGATCCTGCGCGATTTCGGCATACTGCTGTCCGACCGGCGCTTTTCCGCTTATGCCTTTGCGGCGGCGGCCTCCAATGCGGGTTTGTTCGCTTATATCACCACGAGCCCCCACGTCTTCATCAACATCTATCACGTCCCGGCGGAACAGTTTGGCTGGTTCTTCGGCGGCATCGCCTGCGCCTTGATTGTCGCCTCGCAAGTTGCCGCGCGCCTGTTGCATCTGTATTCGGCGCAGCAGGTTCTGGTGGCGGCGCAGATTTTACAGCTGCTCTCCGGCGTGGCGCTGGTTGGGTTTGCCGCCAGCGGTTTCGGCGGCATCTGGACCATCTCGTTCTGTCTGATGCTGTATGTCGGCTTCAACGGGGCGGTCACCCCTGCGGCCAGCGGCCTTGCCATGGCGCCCTTCGGCCTTAATGCGGGCATGGCCTCGGCACTGCTGGGCACGGTGCAGTTCAGCGGTGCGGCGCTGGTGTCGCTCGGCGTCGGCGCCACCTCACCGGAAACGGCAATTCCGATGGCGTTGATCATCGCGCTCTGCGCTGGCATCGGCACGGTGGTGACGCTGGTCTTCGCGCAGCGCAAAGCGGTCTAGCGGCGGGACATACCCGAGCCTTCCTTGGCGGTTTCGATGGCGCGGCGAAAGGCCAGCGGATCGGCGATGTCCGGCATTTCCACCGCATCGACGCCGGTGCCTTCAATGCGGATTTTGCCATAGCCCAGAAGCCTGCCCCAGATGCCCTGGGTGACTTTCACCCCTTCGATGTTGGGCAGCGCGATTTCGGCGGTCTTCAAGGTCAGCCAGCCGGTTTTCTTGACGAAGCGGTGGGTGGTGATGCCCAGTTCGGTGGTCCATTTGCGGATCATCATCACGGCAAAAATCACAATGCCGACGATGAAAATGCCCAAAAAGATCAACGCCGCCCAGGCCATGACGTCGTACCACCAGTGAAAGCGCGCCCGCGCCACCACCCGTTCGCCGTCGCCCAGCGTTTTGTCGATATAGGACATGACTAACTCCCGACCCTTGAAGAGCTTAGGCTGTTTGCGCCACGATGGGGAAGCGCCCGCGAACGGCAGAGGCTTTGCATGCACACCAGAACCGACGAAATCGCCGACGGGATTTTTCGCCTGTCCACCTTTGTGGAGGCCGTGCCGCCCGCCGGGTTCACCTTCAACCAATATCTGATCCTGGCCGATGAGCCGCTGTTGTTTCATTGCGGGGGGCGTCGGCTGTTCGGCCTGGTGTCGGAGGCGGCGGCGCGCATCCTGCCGCTTGAACGCCTGCGCTGGATTTCGTTCGGCCATGTGGAATCCGATGAATGCGGGTCGATGAACGATTGGTTGGCCGCCGCACCGAACGCACAAGTCGCCCATGGCATGACGGCCTGCATGGTGTCGCTGATGGATCTGGCGGATCGGGTGCCCCGTGTGTTGCAACATGAAGAGGTGCTCGATCTCGGCGGCAAACGGGTGCGTTATCTCGATACGCCCCATGTTCCCCATGCCTGGGAATCCGGCCTGATCTATGAGGAGACAACAGGCACGCTGTTCACCGGCGATCTGTTCACCCAGTTCGGTGACGGCCCGGCCATTGGGTCGGACAGTATTCTCGATGCCGCGATCATCGCCGAAGAAGGTTTTCATGCCAGCGCCCTGACCCCCGCCACCGCGCCGACCATTCGCGCCCTAAAGGCGCTGGCGCCCAAGCGGCTCGCTGTCATGCACGGCACCTGCTTTGAAGGTGATTGCGCCAACGAACTGGAAGCGCTGGCAGCTTATTACGAAAGCAAACTCAAAGAGGCGGCGGCTTAAGCGCTCAGTTTTGTAAGGCGCTGAGCGGGGCGGTCAGTGCCCATTGCAGCCCTGTAGGCAGAAACTGCACCTTCACTTCGCCTTGCAAGGATGCCGAAACGATGTGCTCGGTCACCTTGCGGCCAAAGCCGGTGCGTGTCGGCGTGACGACGGGGGGGCCGTCACGCTCGATCCAGTTCAGTTCGAACCTGTCTGTCGCCGCATCGGCGCGCCATTCCAGAACAAGTTTGCCTTCTGCTGCCGCCAGTGCGCCGTATTTGCAGGAATTGGTTGCCAGCTCATGCAGGCCCATGCCCAGAATGCGTGCTGCATTCGGCCCCAGGCTGATGTCCGGCCCGTGACAGTGCACGCGCGGGTCTCGCGCTTCCACAAAGGAGGCAAGCTGCTCACGGATCAATTCGCTCAGTGTGGTGTGATTATCCGAGCTCTTGAACAACAGATCCTGAGACGCGGCCATGCCTGCGATGCGCTTGTCGAGAGATGCCTGAAAGTCGCTGACCGTGAGCGCCTGTCGTCCGATCTGGCGCATGGTGGCGCGCACCACGGTCAAAAGATTTTTGGACCGGTGCGCCAGTTCGCCCAGCAAAAAGTTCAGCCGCTCCTCATTTTTTTTGCGTTGGCCGATGTTCTGAATAACGGAAATGAGGCCGCAGGGTTTGCCTTCACTGTCCTTCTCAATGGTGACGGTGAGATCGGCCCAGAGGATTTCGCCATTGGCGCGCAAATAGCGTTTCTCCATCCGATAGCTGGCGCGCGCCCCGTTCCGCAGCTCATTGAGATACGCAAGATTGGACCCTAAATCTTCCGGATGGGTCATCTGCTGAAAATTCATCTGAAACAGTATTTGCCGCGGATAGCCGACGAGTTCGCAAAATTGCGTATTGGCATCCTTGATCGTGCCGTCAAACGCGACATTGGCGACACCCACGCCGGCATATTCGAAAATGGAATAATAATGGCTGTACTGGCCGCCCATCTGGTCTCGCCGGTCGGCGGGTGGGGCGTCGCTCCGGCCCGAAAACGTGTTGCCGGATCCATCGTCTGGGGGAGTGCTATTCTGCGCCATCGCTGCCCGTGGAATACGAATACCGCAACGTATGCGCGCAGCAAGGGGGTGTTACAAGTAATTCGAAGTGTAATCGCACACAAAGGCGTGCCGCTTCGTCAGCTTGCGCGGCATAGTTGAAAAAAGATCACAGTCCTGATGATCTGTTTACGGAGAATGCGTTTCAATCTTCGCCATGGTCGGGCAATAAGATTTCGCGCACGCCCTTGTGGTTGGGCTTGGAGAGCACGCTCTCCTTCTCCATCCGTTCGATGATGCGGGCAGCCCGGTTATACCCAATTTGCAGCCGCCGCTGGATATAGCTGGTGGTCGCCTTGCGCTCACGGGCTACAATGGCCAACGCCCGGTCATACAGATCATCGCCCGAATTGGAATTGCCGCCACCGAAGCTGGATGAATAGGGATCGTCGCTTTCTTCCTCGGTGTCTTCGGTTACTGCATCGAGATATTCGGGGGTGCCCTGGGTTTTCAGAAAGCTCACCACATCCTCGACTTCGTGATCGCTCACAAAGGGGCCATGGATGCGGCGAATGCGGCCACCGGCCATCATGTGCAGCATGTCGCCCTGGCCCAAAAGCTGTTCGGCGCCCTGCTCACCCAGAATGGTGCGGCTGTCGATTTTCGAGGTGACCTGAAACGAAATGCGGGTCGGAAAGTTCGCCTTGATGGTGCCGGTGATGACGTCGACCGACGGGCGCTGCGTCGCCGCGATCAGATGAATGCCCGCCGCGCGCGCCATCTGCGCCAGACGCTGCACCGCCCCTTCGATCTCTTTGCCCGAAACCATCATCAGATCGGCCACTTCATCGACCACCACAACGATGAAAGGCATTGGCTCCAGTTCGAGCGTTTCATCCTCATATTGCGGCTTGCCGGTTTCGCGGTCGAAGCCGGTTTGCACTGTGCGTTTGAGCGTTTCGCCCTTGTCCTTGGCTTTGCGCACCCGCTCGTTAAAGGCTTCGATCCCGCGCACGCCGAGCTTGGACATTTTGCGATAACGGTCTTCCATTTCGCGCACGGTCCATTTCAGCGCGACAACAGCCTTTTTCGGATCGGTGACGACCGGGGCCAACAGATGCGGAATGCCGTCATAGACCGAAAGCTCCAGCATCTTGGGATCGATCATGATCAGGCGGCAATGTTCCGGCGGCATGCGATAGAGCAGCGACAGGATCATGGTGTTGAGCCCGACCGATTTGCCCGAACCGGTGGTGCCCGCGATCAAAAGATGGGGCATCTTGGCAAGGTCGGCCATCACCGGCTCGCCGCCGATGGTTTTGCCCAGCGCCAGTGTCAACGGCGCGCGTGCCTTTTCAAAATCATTGCTGGCCAGCAACTCGCGCAAATACACGGTCTCGCGCGTATGGTTGGGCAGTTCGATGCCGATCACATTGCGCCCCGGAATCACTGCAATACGCGCCGCCACGGCAGACATGGAACGGGCCACGTCATCGGCCAGTGAGATCACGCGGGAGGATTTCACCCCCGCCGCAGGCTCAAACTCATAAAGCGTGACAACCGGGCCAGGCCGCACCGCATTGATCCGCCCGCGCACGCCAAAATCCACCAGAACGGATTCCAGCATCCGGGCATTTTCTTCCAGCGCATCATCCGACAGCGTGCTCGCATCGGAAATATGCACCGGCTCGGTCAGAAGGCCGAGCGATGGCAGTTCATAATCTTCGCTGGAAAGATTGAGCGCCGGCTGGTGCACGCGTTTGCCGGTTGCTTGTGGGGTTTTGCGCTCCTCGCGCTTGACGCGGATCGAACGCTCTTTGCTGTCGCGCGCGCGTGGCTCGGGCCGTTCGCGCAGATCATATTCGTCTTCGTCGTCGTCAAAATCCTCGTCGTCTTCGTCCTCGTCGTCATCCTCATCATCGTCGTCGTTGAAGCTGGGTTCGATCTGCTCTCCAGCCGCTTTGCGTCCGAACTTCGGCACAAAGCCGGTGGGCAGGCGCAACTGGCGGGCATGGCCTCCGGCAAAGACCAGAAAGGCCGGCACATTCATTGCCGCATGGGCCAGTGGCATGAAACGCAACCCTGTGGCGAGAAAGGACAGCGGCAAACCAATGAACAGCAGCAGCAGCGGCAACAGATAGGCCAGAAAATGCAGATCCCAGCTTGCTGCAATGGCGCGCGCAATCTGCGCCCAGCCCAGCCCGATCAACCCGCCGACACCCGCGGGCAGAGAGGCGACTTGCGGAAAAATACCAAATCCTGCCGCCAGACAAATGGTGCCCACCGGCCAGGCCAGCGCCCGCCACAGCGTATAGGGAATGATCCGCCCCATCGCGGTGCGCGCGCCCCAGATCGCAGGCGCGATCAGAAAGCCGAGAGCTGCCAGCCCGAAAAACTGCAACAGCAGATCGGCTTCAATCGCGCCATAGCGGCCCAGCAGATTGCTCGCATCGCGCAAGGTCGCATTGTCGAAACTGGGATCGGCGGAATTGTAACTCGCCAGCGCAATGATGCCGGTGACGGCAAACAGAAACAGCAAAACGCCCACGCTGCGGAACAGCGCGGTACGCGCCGCGCGCACCACCGTCAGGCGCGCTTCGGCCATCGCATCGGCAAACGCCATTTTGCGCGCGCGGGGTTGATACACCCCCATACCACGGCCGCGGTTGCTCACAGGGCCACCCCCAGATTTTCCGCCACTCTCTCGAGTGCGGCCTCAATGGTTACCAAATCGCTAACGAGCGCGATCCTGAGATAACGGAACCCCGGATTACTGGTGGGATCGCCCGCAATCGTTTCGCGCCCCATATAGGCACCAGGCAGCACCCGGATCCCTTCCTCGCGCCACAATTTCAGCGCCGCCTCTTCCCCGTTACCGACATCCAGCCACAGAAAGAGGCCGCCTTGCGGTTTTCTGAAACCCGTCCGGTTGCCCAAAATCCGCGCGGCTGCCTCCATCCGCGCGGCATAGGTCGCCCGGTTGGCCACCACATGCGCCTCATCCCGCCAGCAGGCGGCAGAGGCGGCCAGCAGCGGCACCGGCACTGTCGGCCCTGCGGTATTGCGCAAATAACGGAAGGTCTGAATCAGCGCCGGATCGCCCGCCACCATCCCTGAGCGCAGGCCCGGCAGGCCGGAGCGTTTCGACAGAGAGTGAAAACTGAGCAGCCGCGAAAAATTGCCGGTCTGCGCAAAGCGGCTGTCCATCGCCGTGACCGGAGGCTCGCCAAAATAGATGTCGGCATAACATTCATCGGCCAACACGGTGAAATCATAGCTGTCCGCCAGATCGAACAGCGTTCGCCAATACGCTGCATCCGCACAGGCGCCCTCAGGATTGCTGGGCGAACAGAAATAGGCCGCCACCGTGCGCTCCAGCACAGCCTTGGGCAGGCCCGCGAAATCCGGCAGAAACCCGGTCGCCTCGGTCGCGGGCACAAACACCGCCTCCGCCCCCGCCGCCAGCGCCGCCGCCGCATAGCATTGATAAAACGGGTTGGGGATCAGAATGACAGGCCGTCCGCCCGCCTTCTTTTCCGGTGTCAAAATCTGCGGGGCCAGAAACAAGCCCTCGCGCGTGCCGTTCAGCGGCAGCAGATGACGCTCTGAATCGATGGCGTCATCCGGCAGCGAAAATCTGCGCACCAGCCAGTCCGCCGCCGCCTGCCGCCAATCCGGCGTCCCGTTGATCGGGGGATATTTGCCGAATTCGCCTGCGGTTTTGGCAATCGCCTCGGCCACGAAGGCGGGCGGGGTGCTTTGCGGATCACCCACGGCGAGGCTCAACACAGGTTTGCCAGGCTTGTGCGGGTCCAAAAGCGACGCGAGCTGGGCAAAGGAAGACGGGGGAAGAGCGGAAAGTCGTCCGGGCAGCACGCGGGGTCACTCAATCTTGAAAATATGCCTCCGAATCCTAGCACAAACACAAAGGGCGCGGACCAGAGCCCGCGCCCCTTAGTCTCTTGGTGGCAAGATCAGCCGTGCACGGTTTCGCCGTGCAGGTTGATGTCCAGCCCCTCAACTTCGACGTCCTTGGA
>DATJDE010000376.1:0-9348 GCA_035497595.1 Rhizomicrobium sp.
GATCGAAGGCGAGATCAAGTCGATCACCGAATTCGGTCTGTTCATCGGCCTCGAAGGCGATATCGACGGCATGGTCCATCTCTCCGACCTGTCCTGGGACAAGACGGGCGAACAGGCCGTGCAGGACTATCAGAAGGGCCAGATCGTCAAAGCGAAGGTGCTCGAAGTCGATAGCGAAAAAGAACGCATCGGCCTTGGCATCAAGCAGCTTGGCGATGATCCGCTCGACAAGGCAGGCCCGATCCGCAAGGGCAGCGTCGTCACCGTGTCGGTGACCGAGGTCAATGACGGTGGCGTCGAAGTCCAGCTCGCCGATGGCGTGCGCAGCTTCATCCGCCGCTCCGACCTCGCCCGTGATCGTGCCGATCAGCGCCCCGAACGTTTCGGCGTTGGCGACAAGATCGACGCGCTGGTCACCAGCTTCGACAAGACCAGCCGCAAGCTGTCCCTGTCGATCAAGGCGCGCGAAATCTCGGAAGAGAAAGAAGCCGTGGCGCAGTATGGATCTTCGGATTCCGGTGCGAGCCTGGGCGACATTCTCGGCGCCGCCCTCAAGCGCAAAGACAAGGACGACACGGAAGACTGATCTTCCGTCCATCCCAAATGCAAAACGCCCGGCCAAAAGCCGGGCGTTTTTTTTCGGCCAGACCAGGCCCAAAAACGCCCCCCAAAAAACAAAATGGCCGGGCAAAGCCCGGCCATGTCACGCAGTCGAATGGTGGATGTTTATTCCATCGGCACGGCGATGCCGCGCAGCAGTTTTTCCTTCACGCTTTCCAGCCCGCCAATGATGCCGCAGCCATGAACTGCGCCAGCATGGGAATAGGAAACGAAATTATCCCGGTGCAGATAAGAGCCCGCGAGCCCCACAATATCCCCGGACCGTGCCGAATCGAGCAGCCGTTCCAGCTCTTCGATCACACGCTGGTTTGGACGGCGCCGTTCCGGTTCATAAGGCCCGTAGAGCCCAACTACTTCTGCAGACATTTAACCTCCCCCCAGGCATGCGCGCCCCCCGCGCCACCTGTTATCAACAACAATGTAAATCAGTTTTGTCCGGATTTCAAAAACGCCGCGCGTCAATTCCCCCACCCCTCCAAAAGCGAATGTCGCTGGGGCATCTCGCATCTGCGAACACCGCCCCGAAGCGCGCAGAAAAATGCACATGGCAGGCCATGTGTAAGAAGTGCGCCGTACAGCGTTGATTTTACACGATCGGAATTGCGCAAGCGCGCATCGGCGGCGGTAACGGCATAAGGCGCTGACCTCGGTGTGGTGGATCAGGCGCGATACGCGATCAGGCTCCACCAACCTGTGGTTGGAAATGTGCGTGATTTCATGAGTTACAAATTCACCACACACGCCGATGAAGTGACGATGATGGCGTTATTTCTCCCATAAACATCGATTCCCCTCCCTCCGGCATAAAATGTTTCACCATTACCTCCCGCGTAATCGCTTGCCCGCCGCCTCCGGGGAAAATGGCATCCGGCATCCGCGATGCCTCAACCTAAGGAGAGCAAAATGACAGACGCCAAAAACGCCGCCGCCCGCTACATCGCCGCCTGGAACGAGCGCGATGAAGCCGAACGCCGCGCCCTGATCGCCGCGACCTATACCGAGGATGCGCATTACGTCGATCCCGCCCGGAGCGGCAAAGGCCATGATGGGCTCAGTGGCATGATCGCTGCCGTGCACACCCAGTTTCCGCCCGCCTATCGGTTCCGGCTGAAGGGTGAGGTCGAATCGCATAACGCCCTTGCCCGTTTCCAGTGGGAAGCCGGCGGTGAAGCCGGTGCGCCGCTGCATTTCATCGGCACCGACATCATCGAGCTGGCGAGCGACGGGCGCATCCGGTCGGTCGCCGGATTTGTCGATCAGGCCCCACCACACTGACGCAAGGCCAACCCCCTCTTTCATCCACGGGGAGGGGGAATGGCCGTGCCCTGCTGATCCACTATGCTCCGCCCATGACATCACAAGCCCACAATGTCGGTGATCATTTGCGCGCGTGGCGCATGCGCCGCCGCCTGAGCCAGCTTGCGCTGGCGAGCGAAGCCGAAATTTCCTCGCGCCATCTCAGCTTTGTTGAAACCGGCCGCTCCATGCCCAGCCGCGAAATGATTTTGCGCCTGGCAGAGCAGCTTCAAATTCCGATGCGCGAACGCAATGTGCTGCTTGTGGCGGGCGGCTACGCCCCGCTCTTTCCCGAACGCGACCTGAACAACCCAGCTCTTGCCGCAGCGCGTGCCGCGATTGACGTGGTGCTGCAAAGCCACAAACCGTTTCCGGCCTTCGCGCTGGACCGGCACTGGAGGATTGTCGCCTCCAACGCCGCGCTGCCCCAGCTTTATGAGGGCGTGGCCAAACATCTGTTGCAACCGCCCATCAATGCGCTGCGCCTGTCGCTGCACCCCGATGGGCTGGCACCGCGTATCGTCAATCTGCCGGAGTGGCGCGCCCATCTGCTGGGCCGCCTCAAACAACAGGCCGATCTCACCGCCGATCCTGCCCTGATCGCGCTGCAGAAGGAGGTAACGTCCTATCCCGCGCCATTGTTACCGCCGCCGTCAGTTGATCCCGCAGAGGTGCTGGTGCCGTTCAAAATTCGCGTAGATAGTGACTGCTTGTCCTTCTTCAGCACAACCACCATCTTCGGCACGCCAGTCGATGTGACATTGTCGGAACTTGCGGTGGAGAGTTTCTTTCCGGCAGATGAGCAGACGGCAACATTGGTTCGCCGCCTCTCCCCCTGATTTGAGGTTCACATCCATGGAATCGATTTATCGGCTCGACGGCAGCCGTGTTCACACCAGCACATTCGCCGGCGGCCCATGGGATCACGCCATGCAGCACGGTTCAGCCCCGGCAGCCTTATTCGCGCACACCGCCGAACACATGCCCACGCTGGCGCCGATGCGTGTGGCGCGCATGACGATTGACCTGATGCGCCCGGTGCCGGTTGCCACGCTGGAGCTGAAAACTGAAATTCTGCGCGAAGGCCGCAAGATTCAATTGTCGAACATCCGATTGTTCGCCGATGGAACCGAAGTTGCCCGCGCCAGCATATTAAAATTGCGCAAGAAAGATTTGCCGCTACCGCGCGAAGCGGCCGAACGCGCGATCGATGTTGCCTTGCCTGAAACGTTGAGCGATGCGCCGTCTGCCCGCGATGAGCCGGTTCCCTTCCTCTCCGGCATCACCATGCGCAATGCACGCGGGTCTTTTCGCACCGTAGGCCCTGCCGCGATCTGGTTTCGCGCCACCCGCCCCATCGTAGATGGCGAGGCCATTTCTCCGCTGATGCGCGCGGCTATCACCTCCGATTTCTGCAATGGCGTTTCCGCCCCAATTTCGTGGGACGAATGGACCTTCATCAATGCAGACCTGACAATAACACTTGCGCGCGAGCCGGTGGGCGATTGGGTGCTGTTGAATGCCGAGACCTGGGCGAGCGGTGAAGGCGGCGGCATTGCGTTCGCAAGCCTTGCCGACACACAGGGATATTTCGGACGCGCGGTGCAGAACATTCTAATCGAAAAGCGCTAGTCCCATTTTGGGACATTTCGGGATGGGGCGTGCGTCCAAAGCATTTACACATGCCGCCATGCGCTACCCCAATTAGTTCCCAAATTGTAAACACGCCCGACAGACGAAACGTCTTTAACGACAAATTTGCTGGCTTAGCGCCAGTGGTCCCGGTCTTGCTTGGAGTCGTCCTGTATCAGTTTTGAGTGTGAGTAACCCGCGATGATGAAATTTTCCGCCTACGGCCTTGTTGCATCCCTGATGATCGCTGCGCCTGCTTTTGCCGCGCCAATCAGCACCCAGCCCACAGCCCCCGTCGGTTTGGGCGGAGAGGTGAGCGTCATTTTCATCGGTTCGGATGCGGGGGATACCAGCACCCTCTCTTTTGGGTCCACCAGCCTGTTTTCCAACAAGGCGCAGGGATCGAACAGTGCCGCCACCGCCGGTCAGGTCGTCAATCTCGGGGCGCAAACTGGCGCGCTGAATTTTTCGCTGCAGGATTTCAGCCTGGCCAATACATTCGATCTTCAGTCGCAAGCGAGCGATAATTTTTACCACGCCATCGTCTCGGATGCGTATGCCAGCCTTGGTCTCTTCGCGCTCCCGACCGCATCTTCCGATGCCATTTCCGCGCTGACAGCGCTGGGCGGCATTGTGAGCTATGTTGGGTTCGAAGACCGCGTAGGCGGCGATTATGATTACAACGACTTCGTGTTCGCGGTCGTGACCATGCCCGCATTGCAGGAAAATCCTGGCCAGCCGGACGGCCCGGGCACGCCGAAAGGCTTCAGCCTGCTGGCAGCGGCACCGGTTCCTGAACCGGCCTCGTTGTTCCTTATGGGGGCTGGTCTTGTCGGATTCGTTGTCCGGCGCCGTCGCAGCTGAAATAACTTTCGTGGGGCAAGTGCATATGGCCCGGCGGGGAACCTGCCGGGCCATCAGCCTATGTACGGCCCCTCCATCGCCGGGCACGGAACCATATATGTGGTAGTTTTTAGTTCGGCTGGCGCTGCATATTGTATGGCTCGCCACGCTTGGCGCGTAATTTTGTTCAACAAATTCAATGTCCCAGCCTTACCCCAACTGCGTGCAGATCGTGCCACATCTGCAAAAAAAAGCTTATGGTACAGGGGCTTCCATTGACGCCCCCGGTCCTCTCTGCCAACAATTCACGTCCGGATCGACAAATTCGACGATTCCAGAGGAGGGGCGCCCGCTAGGGGCCTGGGGGATGATCAAGTCCGAACTTGTTGCGCGTCTGACGCAGCGTTATCCACACCTGTATCACCGGGACGTCGAACGCATTGTTTCGACTGTGCTGGATGAGATTACCAAAGCTTTGTCCGAAGGCCATCGCGTGGAACTTCGCGGCTTTGGCGCGTTTTCGGTCAAAATTCGCCCCGCGCGGCAGGGCCGTAACCCCCGCACCGGCGAACCTGTGACGGTGGAGGAAAAGCGCGCCCCGTTTTTCCGCACCGGCAAAGAACTGCGGGAACGGTTGAACGGCGCAAAGCAATAGCTTGCTCCTTTGGCAGGGGCAGACTACGACCACGGCTATGCGCGCTCCCCGATTCCAGAACCCGGTCTTCGTCGCCCTCGATACCCCCGATCTGTCCCATGCGCTCGACATTGCGCGCGCCGTAAAGCCCCATGTCGGCGGGCTGAAGGTGGGGCTCGAATTCATCACCGCCCTTGGCCCTGAAGCGATTGGCCAGATTGTCCAGATCGGCCTTCCAGTCTTCGCCGATACCAAATTCCACGATATTCCCAACACCGTGAAAGGTGCCTCCCGCGCTATCGCCGACCTCGGGGTCGCGATGTTCAATGTCCATGCCTCCGGTGGCCTTGCCATGCTCCATGCCGCCCGCGATGCGGCGGCAGAATCGCAAGGCAGACCCCGCGTTCTGGCGGTCACGGTGCTGACCAGCCTGGAGGACGGCGATCTTCAGATGGTGGGGCAGGAATGGCCCACCGCCGATCAGGTGCTGAAACTGACGACCCTTGCCAAGGTGGGCGGTCTCGATGGCGTGGTTTGCTCGGCGCATGAAGTTGCCGCCGTTCGCGCGGCCTGCGGGCCGGATTTCCTGCTGGTTGTTCCGGGCATTCGCCCGGCAGGCTCCGACCTGGCAGACCAGCGCCGGGTGATGACCCCGCGTGAGGCCATGGCGGCAGGGGCGGATATTCTGGTGATCGGCCGCCCCATCACGGGGGCCCGCGATCCGGCAGAGGCCGCGCGCGCCATCGCCGCCGACCTGCCCACGCCTTGAAGGGGGCGCCATTTCTTGATTTAGCGGGTGCGGACGGCGATAAGGCCCACCCTCGGGCAATGGGGGAGAGGTCTTCGGGTTCAAAATGGCTGTGCTGGTCAAAATCTGCGGAATAAACAGTGCCGAAGCGGCAGACGCCGCCGTGCGTGCGGGCGCGGATTTCGCAGGACTGGTGTTTCATCCCAAATCTCCCCGCCATGTCAGCGCTGAACAGGCCAGATCTCTCGCCCAAAGGCTGCGGGGCAGGGTGCAGCTCACCGCCCTTCTGGTCGATCCGCGCGATGACGAGATCGCCTATGTGATGACCCATGCAGTGCCCGATTTTCTGCAGCTCCACGGCAGTGAAACACCGGCCCGCGTGAGCCAGATTCGCCAGACCTTCGGTATCCCCGTCATCAAGGTGCTGGCCATTGCCGAACCCGCCGATTTTGCAACCCTGCCAGCCCAGGAAGAAGCTGCCGACATGATCCTGTTCGATGCCAAGCCCCCCGCCCATGCGACACGCACAGGAGGCCACGGTATCGCGTTCGATTGGCAAATGCTCCGCACGCAGAACATCACCCGGCCCTGGTTTCTCGCAGGCGGCCTTACCGCTGAAAATGTGGGCCGCGCGCTTGCGGCTTCAAAAGCGCCAGGGGTCGATGTTTCGAGCGGCGTTGAAACTGCGCCCGGCGTAAAGAGTGCAGAGAAAATCGAACAATTCATCGCCGCCACGCGGTCCATCCAGTTTGCAGGTGCCGCATGAGTATGCCCAACTCCTTCCGGACCGGCCCCGATACGCACGGCCATTTCGGTGCTTATGGCGGGCGCTTTGTCGCCGAAACTTTAATGCCATTGGTGCTCGATCTGGAGCGCGCCTATGAAGATGCGCGCCGCGACCCCGCCTTTCAGGCCGAACTCGATGGCCTGCTGAAGAATTACGTCGGCCGTGAAAGCCCGCTCTATTTCGCCGAACGCCTGACCCAGCATCTGGGTGGCGCAAAAATTTATCTGAAGCGCGAAGACCTCAACCACACTGGTGCGCACAAGATCAACAACAGCCTCGGCCAAATCCTGCTCGCCCGTCGTATGGGCAAAACCCGCATCATCGCCGAAACCGGCGCGGGCCAGCATGGCGTGGCAACGGCAACCGTCGCCGCGCGCTTCGGTCTTCCCTGCATCGTCTATATGGGCGAAGTCGATATCGAGCGGCAGAAGCCAAACGTCTTCCGGATGAATCTTTTGGGGGCAGAAGTACGCCCCGTCAGCTCCGGCTCCAGAACGCTGAAAGATGCGATGAATGAAGCGTTGCGCGATTGGGTCGCCAATGTGCACGACACATTCTACATCATCGGCAGCGCCGCCGGCCCGCATCCCTATCCGCAGATCGTGCGCGATTTCCAATGCGTCATCGGCACTGAAATGCGCGCGCAGATTCTCGCCGCTGAACAGCGCCTGCCCGATCTGCTTGTCGCCTGCGTTGGCGGCGGATCGAACGCGATCGGCACCTTCCATCCGTTCCTCGATGATACCGATGTTGAAATCCACGGCGTCGAAGCAGCGGGGGAGGGGGTGGATACGCCCCGCCACGCCGCCACCATTTCCAAAGGCACGCCCGGCGTGCTGCATGGTTCGCGCAGCTATCTGCTGCAAAATGCCGACGGCCAAGTTTTGGAAGCCCATTCGATTTCGGCGGGGCTGGATTATCCCGGCGTCGGCCCCGAACATTCCTGGCTGAAAGATATTGGCCGCGCCAAATATTTCTCGGCCACTGACAAACAGGCGATGGAAGCATTCACCGCATTGAGCCGCCTTGAAGGCATCATTCCCGCGCTTGAATCCGCCCATGCGCTGGCCCATGTCATGCGTGTTGCGCCGCAAATGTCGAAAAACAAGATCATTGCCGTCACGCTGTCAGGCCGCGGCGATAAAGACGTGTTCACCGCTGCTGCCGCGCTTGGGGAAAAAATATGAGCCGCATCGCCACGCGCTTCGCCGAACTCAAACGCGCCAACCGCGCCGCTTTTATGCCGTTCATCACCGCGGGCGATCCCGATCTCGAGACCTGCTTTGCGATTTTGCGAAAGCTGCCCGCCATGGGCGCGGACCTGATCGAACTTGGCGTGCCCTTTTCCGATCCGATGGCCGATGGCCCGGCCGTTCAGGCCTCCAGCCTGCGCGCGCTGGAGGCGGGCATGACGGTGCCAAAGGTTTTTGAATTGGTGCGGCGCTTCCGCAAAGAGAATCAGAAAACGCCGATCATCCTGATGGGCTATTACAACCCGATCCATGCCTATGGCACCGCGCGTTTCGCCAAGGATGCGGCGGAAGCAGGCGTCGATGGCTTGATCACCGTCGATCTGCCGCCCGAAGAAGACGATGTACTGCGCACCCCCGCACAGGCGCAGGATCTGGATATCGTGCGCCTCGCCACGCCCACAACCAATGATGCGCGCCTGCCCACCGTGCTCGAAGGCGCCAGCGGCTTTCTCTATTACGTCTCCATTGCAGGCGTGACCGGAACAAAGAGCTTCGCCGAAGAAGACGTGCACAAAGCGGTCACCCGCCTGAAAGACAAAAGCGGCCTTCCCGTCGCTGTCGGCTTCGGCATCAAGACGCCGGAGCAGGCCCGCGCCATCGCGCGCTTTGCCGATGGCGCGGCGGTTGGCTCGGCCATCGTCGATCTGGTGGCAAAAAACAACGCAAGCGGCGGCAAACGTGACGCGCTCATCGCCGAAACACTGAGTTTTTGTCAATTACTCGCCAACGCCATACATGCGGCGCGGGTTTGAACTGTGGTACACTGACGTATGAACTGGATCGCAAATTTCGTTCGCCCCAAGATCAAAAGCTGGATCTCGGGCCGCAAATCCGAAACGCCGGAAAACCTTTGGACCAAATGTCCCGGTTGCGGCGAAATGATTTTCCACAAAGACCTGGTGGCCGCGCAGTTTGTCTGCCCGCAATGCGGCCATCACATGCGCGTCGGCCCGAAGGAGCGTTTTGCCTGGACCTTCGATTCCGGCTCCTATGAAGAACTGCCGGTGCCGCCCGTCACCGCCGACCCGCTGAAATTCCGGGATGAAAAGCGTTATAGCGACCGCATCAAGGATGCCCGCAACAAAACCGGCAGGCAGGAAGCATTGGTCGCCGCGCGCGGCACGCTGGATGGTCTGCCGGTGATGATCGCGGTGCAGCCGTTCGATTTCATGGGCGGCTCGCTCGGCATGGGCGTGGGCGAGGCGCTGGTGCAGGCCATGCAGGCCGCCGTGCACGAACGGCGCGCGTTCATTCTCTTCTCTTCATCGGGCGGGGCGCGGATGCAGGAGGGCATTCTTTCACTGATGCAGATGCCGCGCGTCACCATCACGGTCGATATGCTCGATGAAGCCCGTCTGCCCTATATCGTCGTCCTCACCGATCCCACGACCGGCGGCGTTAGCGCGTCTTATGCCATGCTGGGCGACATCCAGATTGCGGAACCCGGCGCACTGATCGGCTTTGCGGGCCAGCGCGTGATCGAACAGACCATTCGCGAAAAACTGCCCGAAGGTTTCCAGCGCGCGGAATATTT
>DATJDE010000377.1:0-10839 GCA_035497595.1 Rhizomicrobium sp.
ACAGATTCCGAAACGGCCCAAGCCGCTCTCGCCAACGCCCATCAAGCGCGAGAGGATTGGGATAGAGTGGGCGGCCCCGCCCGCGCCCAAATTCTCGAACGCGCCGCCGATCTCTACGAAGCAAACCGCGAAACTCTCATCTATCTCGCAGTCCGCGAAGCCGGAAAAACTCTCCCCGCCGCATTGGGCGAAGTGCGCGAAGCCGCCGACTTCCTGCGTTACTATGCAGCCCGCGCCCGCGCAGACTTCGCAGACCCAAAAAAACTGCCCGGCCCAACGGGGGAAGACAACAGCCTCTCCCTCCACGGTCGCGGCACCTTCGCCTGCATCGCGCCGTGGAATTTCCCGCTCGCCATTTTCACCGGCCAGGTCGCAGGCGCGCTCGCCGCCGGCAACACCGTGCTCGCCAAACCCGCTGAGCAAACCCCGCTCATCGCCGCGCAAAGCATCAAGCTCCTGCACGAAGCCGGTGTCCCGCCCGCTGTACTGCACTTCCTCCCCGGCGATGGCCCCGCCATCGGCAAAGCCCTGTTCGCAGATCCGCGCCTCGCAGGCGTCGCCTTCACCGGCTCAACAGACGCCGCAACCGCCATCAACCGCGCACTCGCCGCCCGCACAGGCCCCATCGCCACCCTGATCGCGGAAACCGGCGGCCAGAACGCGATGATCGTGGATTCCACCGCACTGCCCGAACAGGTCACGCGCGATGTCCTGTCTTCCGCCTTCGACAGCGCAGGCCAACGCTGCTCCGCCTTGCGCGTGCTGTTCCTGCAAGATGACGTCGCCGACAAAATGCTCGAATCCATTCTGGGCGCGATGGACGAACTCACCATCGGCGATCCCATGAACCCCGCCACCGACATCGGCCCGGTGATCGACGAAGAGGCCCGCGCCACCCTCGCGCGCCACAGCGCCCGCATGGCCGAACAGGCAAAGGTGCTGCGCATCCTCCCGCTGACAGCCGAGCACGCCCACGGTACCTTCTTCGCGCCTCGCGCCTTCGAAATCGATCACCTGTCGCAACTCACCCACGAAGTTTTCGGTCCCATCCTGCATGTCATCCGCTATTCTGCGTCCCATCTGGATGCGGTATGCGAAGCCATCAACGCCACCGGCTACGGCCTCACCCTCGGCCTGCACAGCCGCATCGATGAAACCGCCGATTTCGTCCGCACCCACACGCGGGTCGGAAATTTCTATGTGAACCGCAACCAGATCGGCGCGGTCGTCGGCGTCCAGCCCTTTGGCGGGGAGGCGCTTTCCGGCACTGGCCCCAAGGCAGGCGGCCCGCATTACCTGGCGCGCTTCGCTGTGGAACGCACCGTCACCATCAACACCACCGCCGCAGGCGGCAACGCCGCATTGCTGGCAGGCAGCGCGTGAAATTTGCGTCTGCTTTTGACAACACCGATGATCACGCCATGACGAAGAATCTCCCGGCCAACCGTTCCAGCGCGCAACAGATCGACGCCTTCCTGAAAAAGGCTGCAAGCGTGCCTGCGCTGTCCCAGGTCAGGGGCCGCCTGATCTTCGCGGTCGATGCCACCATGAGCCGCCAGCCGACATGGGATCGCGCCAGCGAAATCCAGTCCGAAATGTTCGATGTCGCCCAATCCACCGGCGGCCTCGCCGTCCAGCTGGTCCATTTCCGCGGACTGGGAGAATTTGCCGCCAGCCCCTGGGCCACCACCCCGGCCGCGCTAGCAGATAGAATGCGCGCCGTCAGCTGCCGCGGTGGCGTGACCCAACTCACCCGCGTCCTCGCCCACGCCGCACACGAAGCACGCACCGCCAAAATCGGCGCGCTGGTCTATATCGGCGATGCCTTCGAGGAAAACCCCGATCTGGCCGCCGATGCCGCCGCAAAACTCGCCCTTCTGGGCGTCCCCGCCTTCATGTTCCACGAAGGCCACGAGCCCACTGCGCAAATCACATTTCAGGAAATCGCGCGCCTCACCAACGGCGTCTATGCCCGCTTCGATCACGGCGCCGCCCGCACCTTGCGCGATCTGCTGGGGGCAGCCGCCGCCTTTGCCACAGGTGGGCAGGCAGCCTTGAGCGCCTATGGCGAGCGCGTGGGCGGAGAGGTTTTGCGCCTCGCCCATAAAATGGGCGGCAAATCATAATGGGCGCGGTTCTCGCTGGCGCAGCCATTCTGGTGGTCGTCCTCAGCCTCGGTTATGCCTTCACACGGACCAACCCGGCCACGCTGGCGCGCAGTCTGCGCACATTCGGTGCGGTCCTGTTGGGGCTTCTGGCGCTTGGCCTCGCTCTCACCCAAAGGCTCGGCATCGCTCTCATCGTCGCCACCGCCAGCTGGACGCTCTACACCCAGGGCAGGCTGTGGCCGGGCGGTTGGCCGCAAAGCTTCCCCACCGGCGCCCGGCCGCGCCGCAATCAGTCCAGCGCCGTGCAGACCGCCTGGCTCCAGCTCGATCTCGATCACCTGACCGGTGAAATGAATGGCAGAGTCCTGCAAGGCACCCATGCCAAGTCCCGCCTCAGCGCCCTGGACCGCACAGCCCTGCTCCAGGTGTATGGAGAAGCCGCCGCCGACCCCGAAACCATTCGCCTGTTGGAAACCTATCTGGACCGCCGCTTCGGCATCGCCTGGCGCCAGACGGAGGAAGCCCAGTCCGCGGCACCAAAGAGCCGCCCGCACGCCAACACACTATCGCGGGAAGAAGCCTGGCGCGTTCTTGGCCTCGAACCGGGCGCAGACGAAACCGCCATCCGCGCCGCTCACCGCAAGCTGATGCTGCAACTCCACCCGGACAAAGGCGGCTCGAGCTATCTGGCAGCCAAAATCAATGAAGCAAAAGACGTGCTGCTAGGGACCTGAAGTCTGCTTAGCGCGCGGCCAGCGTGGCAAAGCAGCTCTGCCCGCGTTCCGTCAGTCGGGCACAGATCTCGCGGGCATCGCGTTCCGCCATGGGGCCAAAGCGGGCGCGGAATATCGTGTGCCCATTGGCAGACTGCACCGGAATCACCTTTTGCGGAGAGGTATTCAAAAGATCGCGCGCCCGGTGCGAATAGGCCGAAAGCTCCGACCGCGCGATGGAATCGCTCGCAAACGCCCCAATCTGGATCGCCCAGGACCGCGCGCCCATGGCTGCCGCAGACCTGCGGGCATCGTCAGGCATATCGCCTTCACCCACATCGTCCTTGCTGGAACGTGCGCTCACCAGCGTCTGCGGATAGTTATTGGCAACCTGCACGGTCGGCTTCGCCATCGGCACAGGCGCGTCTTCGCCCGCTTTCGCCGTCCGGCCATTGGAGAACAGCGCCCAGCGGCGCGAAACTTCCGTGGCATTGTCCCGTGCCACCGCGTGCGAAGGCGTCACATCAAACCCGGCGGTGATGGGCGCGGCTTTCGTATTCTGGGCAATCTGCTGCCACGGCACTTGTGCGCGCGCCAGCAGGGTGGGGTTGGTTTCGGCCCGCTCAAAGGTCTGATCCAGCAGCCGTATCATTTCACGGTCGCGCGCGCGGGCAGTATAGCCACCCATTACCACGCCGATCACATGCTCGCCGCCGCGCACCACTGATGACACAAGGTTGAAGCCGGAGGCGCCGGTATAGCCGGTCTTGATCCCGTCAGCGCCCTCATATTTGCCGATCAGATTGTTATGCGTGATGTGCGGCGTCCCCTTCCAGGTAAAGCCGACGGTCGAGAAATAATGGAAATATTGCGGATAATCATACGCGACATGCCGGGCCAGAATCGCAAGATCTTCGGCGGTCGTCACCTGCCGCGCATCGGGCAGGCCGGAGGCGTTGAAGTATCGGGTGTTTTTCATACCAAGCTGGCGCGCCCGCTCGGTCATCATCTGGGCAAAGGCCGGTTCGGAACCGCCCAGGTTCTCGGCAATGGTCGATGCCACATCATTGGCCGAAAGCACCACAATCGCCTTGATGGCGGTTTCCAGCGGAATGGTCTCGCCCTTTTTCAGGTACAGCTTGGTCGGCTTCTGCATGGTGGCATGGGCCGAAACCTTGAGCGGCGTGTCCATGGTGACTTTGCCCGCCTTGAGCGCGTCGAACACCATGTACAGTGTCATCATCTTGGTCAGTGATGCGGGGTAGCGCTTTGCATCCTGATTGCGCGCATACAGCGTGGCGCCGGTGCGCCCATCGATAATCAAGACCGCATCTTTCTGCGGGTCGGTCGGACGGGCAGGGGCGTGCGCCACTCTTCTTCTGGAACTTTTATGCGCCTTGGACGTTTTCTTTTTGACCACTTTGCTGTGATGCGTTGTGGTTTTGTGGGATGTGGCGTGAGCCTGCTGAATGGGGGCTCCCATCAGCGCTACAGCGGCCAGGGCCGCAACCCAGATGCCTGCTTTATGCACTGGTGAGGTATGCACTGGAGAGGAATGAGGCACGGCGGTTGTCCCGTGCTTGGCGCGAGCCCAAAACAGCATTTACGCAGCCCCTCTCCGAAGACGTCCTAGTTGCAGCCGATTGATTTGCAATGAGACATGTTTTGTTGTGTCGGTGCAACCCCTTGTTTCAAATAGATGATGAGTCTCCGGTGTTTACGTTTAGTTAACTTTTTTGGTTAATCGCCCCTTACCAGGCGTGCATTGGCTAATGATGCAGTGCAGCATTTTCCCCTTGACAACCGAAATGGTGCGCCGCATATAGAGATTGTTGCACTGCAACAGGACGCCGTGCTGGCCCCTGGAGACAGCGCTCTTTGAGAAAGGTTTTTCCTATGGCATTGAAAGCAAAAGCGGCCAGCGCTGAAGCGGCCGAAGGTATCGAAACCGCGCTGAAAACCGGCACGGATGCGCTCAAAACCGGCTTTGAAAAGGCCGTCAAGGGCTACGACCAGGTTCTGGGCTACAGCAAAGACACCGTCGAAGCCTATGTGAAGTCGGCCAACGCCGCCGGCAAAGGCGCCGAAACGCTCCACAACGAGATTTACGCCTATTCCAAGCAGTCGATCGAAGATTCGATTTCTGCCGCCAAGGCCGTTCTGGCCTCAAAGTCGCCGCAGGAAGCCTTCGAACTCCAGACCGATTTCGCCAAGTCGGTCTTCGAAGCGTATGTCGGCCAGATCGGCAAGCTGAACGAAATTTTTGTCGCCTCTACGAAACAGGCGTTTGAACCGATCCAGGGCCGTTACCAGGCATGGGTCGACACGGTGCAGAATATCCGCACACCCGTGTAAAAAGCAGACAGATCACTCCCGCGCGCGTACTTTCGCGGTGTAAAAAGGCCCGGCTTTCAGCCGGGCCTTTGTTTTTGGCGCAAGGCCGTCTGCCCCGTTTCGCGCTACAATGGCCTTGTTTTGCGCGAACAAGGCCTTGCGAAAAAATATCGTTGTTGCGCGCGCCACCCTTCATCGCCTTATCTATGGAGAGGTAGACTGTAACTGCGATGTGAGAGTCCCGCGGACGTGGCGCCATGAAGGACGATAAAGACGGGCAAGGCACTGGTGAGGGCAATGGCGGTGCGGGCACCGGCGTTGTTACGCGCACCCGTGCCAAGACCAAAAAGCCCAGCCTCTACAAGGTGCTGTTGCTGAACGACGATTACACCCCGATGGAGTTCGTGGTGCTGATCCTCGAAACCTTTTTCAGCAAAAACCGGGAAGCTGCGGTCGAAATCATGTTGCATGTGCACCGCCATGGTGTCGGCATCTGCGGTGTGTTCACCTACGAGGTCGCGGAAACTAAAGTGGCCCAGGTCATTGAATTTTCCCGTCGGCATCAACATCCTCTGCAATGTACCATGGAGAAGGAGTAAGGGCGCGATGCCTTCATTGTCCCGGAGTTTGGAACAGGGCCTGCACCGCGCCATCAAACTCGCGAGCGACCGGCATCATGAATACGCCACATTGGAACATCTCCTGCTGGCGCTGATGGATGATGCGGACGCCACGCAAGTGATGAGCGCCTGCAACGTCAATACCGATGCGCTGCGCGCGGCGTTGACCAAATATGTCGATGAGGAACTCGTCACCCTGGTGATCGAGGACGGCGAAGACGCCAAGCCCACCACCGGCTTTCAGCGGGTGGTGCAGCGCGCGGTGCTGCATGTCCAGAATTCCGGGCGCGATGAGGTGACGGGGGCCAACGTTCTGGTGGCGCTGTTCACCGAACGCGAAAGCCATGCCGTCTATTTCCTGCAAGAACAGAACATGACCCGGCTGGACGCGGTGAGCTATATCAGCCACGGCATTGCCAAACGCCCGGGCATGAGCGCGCAAAAAACCGTACGCGGTGCTGAAGACGATGATGACGGCGAAAAACCCGTCAAGCAGGGCACCGAGGCGCTGGAAGCCTATTGCGTCAACCTCAACGAAAAGGCGCGGCAAGGCCGCATCGATCCGTTGATCGGCCGCGATGCAGAGGTCGAACGCACCATCCAGATTCTCTGCCGCCGCCAGAAGAACAATCCGCTTTTCGTGGGTGACCCCGGCGTCGGCAAAACCGCCATCGCCGAAGGCCTCGCCCGCAAGATCGTGAACAAGGAAGTGCCCGGCGTTCTGCTCGAGGCGGTAATCTATTCGCTCGACATGGGCGCCCTGATCGCAGGCACCCGCTATCGCGGCGATTTCGAGGAACGGCTGAAATCGGTCGTAAAAGAGCTCGACAGTCTCAAGGATGCGATCCTTTTCATCGACGAAATCCACACCGTCATCGGCGCCGGCGCCACCAGCGGCGGCGCGATGGATGCATCCAACCTGCTCAAGCCCGCGTTGCAGGCCGGCACGCTGCGCTGCATCGGCTCCACCACCTATAAGGAATACCGCCAGTATTTCGAAAAGGATCGCGCGCTGGTGCGCCGCTTCCAGAAGATCGACGTGGCCGAACCCACCGTGCCCGATGCGATCAAGATCCTCAAAGGTCTGAAGCCGTATTTTGAGGAGTATCACAAGGTCCGTTACACGGCCGAGGCGATCAAGGTCGCCGTTGAGCTTGCCGCGAAATACATCAACGACCGCAAGTTACCTGACAAGGCGATCGACGTGATCGACGAGGTGGGCGCGGCCCAGATGCTGCTGCCGGAATCGCGCCGTAAAAAAGTGATTGGTGTGAAAGAGGTGGAAGAGGTGATCGCCAAGATGGCGCGCATCCCCTCCAAATCCGTTTCCAAATCCGATACCGAGCAATTGCGCAGTCTCGAAGAAGACCTCAAGCGCGTGGTCTATGGCCAGAACAACGCCATCCATGCGCTGTCGAGCGCCATCAAGCTGTCGCGTGCCGGCTTGCGCCAGCCGGAAAAGCCGATTGGCTGCTACCTGTTCTCCGGCCCCACCGGCGTCGGCAAGACCGAGGTGGCCAAACAGCTTGCCGCCATCATGGGCGTCGAACTCTTACGCTTCGACATGTCCGAATATATGGAACGGCACACCGTCAGCCGCCTGCTTGGCGCGCCGCCGGGCTATGTCGGTTTCGACCAGGGCGGCCTGCTCACCGATGGCATCGATCAGCATCCGCATTGCGTGCTGCTGCTCGACGAAATCGAAAAAGCCCACCCGGATCTGTTCAACATCCTGTTGCAGGTGATGGACCACGGCAAACTGACCGATCACAACGGCAAGAAGATCGACTTCCGCAATGTGGTGCTGATCATGACCACCAATGCCGGTGCGTCGGATGCCGCGAAGGATTCCATCGGTTTTGGCCGCGGCAAGCGCGAAGGTGAGGATGAAGAGGCAATCAAGAAACTCTTCACCCCCGAATTCCGCAACCGCCTTGATGCCACGATCTCCTTCGCAGCCTTGAGCCGCGACTCGATCGACCGCGTGGTCGAAAAATTCGTCCTCGAACTCGAAGCCCAGTTAATCGACCGCGACGTGACCTTCGACCTGACGGAAGAGGCCACGCGCTGGCTGGGTGAAAAGGGCTATGACGATGCATTCGGCGCCCGTCCGCTCGCCCGCGTCATTCAGGATCACATCAAAAAGCCGCTGGCCGATGAGATCCTGTTCGGCAAGCTCAAGCATGGCGGCACCGTGCGGGTCCTGCTGGACCGGGACAGCGATAAACTCGTCTTCGAGTTCATCACCGACGATCAGGCAAAGCCCCGCCCCCCTGTCGGCAAGGGCAAACCAAAGGCGAAAGCCACGGTCTGAACAATTTCCGCCGCCCCCCACCGGGGCGGCGGAAATTTCGATATTTGCTATCGAACACCCTTTGGCCGACCCCATATGGGGATATGGCGCGCAAGGCCCCACCATGCGTGAAAGAGGGCGAAAGGGGGATCCCCCCTTGAGACTCGAAAACAACCTCAGAAGGATTATTGTTATATATCAGTATGTTGCATGTTTACGGGCGGTGTGCGGCGCAATTCTGGCTTGAGCCGGCAGCCCAAAACTGCCACCCAGCTTGGAGCAATCGACCTAAGACGGAAGATCATGGAAAAACGCGACATCCGGCTAGATTTCTTGCGTGGCGCCGCCCTGATGATGATCTTCGCCGATCATGTGCCGCACAATCTGATGTCGCTGGCGACGCTGCAGTCCTTCGCCTTTGCCGATGCTGCCGAACTGTTCTTCTTCCTGTCGGGCTTTGTGGCCGCCATGGTCTATGGCCGCACGCTGGATACACGCGGCTTCTTCGCCGCCGCCGCCCGCATCTGGCGCCGCGCCTGGGATATCTATGCGGCCCAGATGGTGTTGCTGTTCTTCTTCGTCGCCGAAGTCTGCGCCATCGCCTCCCTGCTGCCAGCAACCGGCTATTTCCAGCAGTTCAGGGTGGAAGCCTTCATCACCCAAACAGAAACCACCGTCGTCCAGGCTTTGATGCTCCGCTTCCAGCCCGCTTATCTGGATATTCTGCCGGTCTACACGGTCTTCTTCGCGATCCTGCCTTTGGTCCTCGTCGCGCTCAAACGCGGCCCATGGCTGGTCATCCTGGCCTCCGCCCTGATCTATGCCGGAACCCAGCTCTTCGGCTGGAACGCCACCACGCATCCGAGCGACGAAGGCTGGTTCTTCAATCCCTTCGCCTGGCAGTTCCTCATGGTAATCGGCGCCGCCTTGGGCTCAGGGCAACTTGATCGCGTCAAACATTTGCTCTTCACCCGCCCGGTCCTCATCGGCGCAGGCGCGATTGCGCTTGTGGCCGCTGTCATGCAGTTCACAAACACCGTGCACGCGATGTTCCCCATTATTCCGACGCTGTATTTCGTGACCTTACCCACAGCCAAAACAGCTTTGGAGCCTTTGCGCCTGATCAGCTTCTTCAGCGCGGCCATTCTGGTCGCCCATTTCATGCCCAGTGCCGCGCGCATGGCGCGCATCGGCATTGTGCGGGCGCTGGCGCGCTGTGGCCGACATTCCCTCGCGATCTTCTGCATCGGCATTTTGTTGGCCGTGGTCGGGCAGGTGGTCTGGTTGGACGGCGGCCGGTCTCTGGTGCAGCAGGCCGGCTTCAGCGCGCTCGGCATCGGCCTGATGATGGCAACGGCCTGGCTGCTGGATTGGGTGCGTGAAGGCCAGCGCGCGCTGACGCCGATCCCCGAACCGGGCCGTGCTTCTGCCTAGTTTTTACGGCGGTCGATAATTTGCGGCGTCTGCTGCAGAAATGTGCCCTGCTCGATACAGTCGAGCACAAACCCGGCCACATCAGCCCGGCTGATGGCGCCATAGCGATAGGTCTCAGGCGTCAGCAACGCGTCGATGTTGTTTCTGGGTTCCCCATTCGTCAACCGGCCCGGACGCACGACCGTCCAGTTCAGATCACTGGCACGCAGAACATTCTCCGCTCTGTCCTTGTCCGCATAACTGCGCGCCAGGATCAGGGGAAAAATCACACGGTCGTAAATCCAACCCTGCCGACCGCGACTGTCGCCCGCGCCCAGCCCGGTCACCAGCACCGTCCGCTTCAACCCGGCATAGTCCATAGCCTGCACCAGCGCCTGTGCCGCCTGGGAATAAAGCTTGGTGGCTTTCCACGGGTCCGAAACGCCCAGCGCCGACACAGTGGCGCTACAGCCCTCCAGCGCCTTCTCCAGCACGGTCGCGTCCCGAGCATCGCCACTGAGCCAGCGCACGCCATCCTGGATCAGTCTGGGATCGCTGCGGGAGACAATCACCACCTCATGCCCGCGCACCAACGCGCCCCGCGCCGTAGCAAGCCCCACCCCCCGACTACCGCCTATTATCGCAATCCGCATCTCGCCGCCTGAATCTGTGGGAAAAATCCCGTTTCACCGCCGGCTTCAGCGGAGCCCCATTATGCACCACGATGGAAAACACATCGTAAAAATGAAGCGTTAAGCCAGCGCCGCGCGGATACGCGCAGCAACGGGTTCCAACACATCCGGTTTGACCATGGTGCGGCCATGCAGATCGAGATTGATGCCCTCGCTGCGCGGCAGGATGTGGAAGTGAATATGCGGAATTGTCTGCCCGGCGGCTGCACCATTCAGTTGCACCAGCATCACTCCGGGGCAGTTGAGCCCCGCTTTTACGGCTTTTGCGATCTTTTGTGTGGTTTTGATGAGGGCCGCAGCGCCATCCGCCGAAAGGTCCAGAATGCCTTCGGCAGGTTCTTTGGTGATAACCAGCGCGTGGCCTTCAATGGAGGGCATAATGTCCAGGAATGCCAGCGTCAGCTCATCTTCATACAGCTTCACGCAAGGCAGCTCGCCACGCAGAATTTTCGCAAAAATATTGTTTGAATCATATGCCATGTCTTGTCCCTTTCGGCGCTAACTCTTTCTGAACGGGCCATATTGCGCAAGCGTCTGAATTTGGTCCGATACAGCCTCACGCTCCCGCACCAGATAATCTCCCACCGCGCGCCGCAGGCCGGGATGAACGATATGATGCACTGAATAGGTTGGCGTGGGCATGTAGCCGCGCAAAAGCTTGTGTTC
>DATJDE010000378.1:0-2316 GCA_035497595.1 Rhizomicrobium sp.
GCTTCAAAGTCATGTCCAACGCCGACGCCGCCAAATGGGCCGACGTGATGATGATGGTGACGCCCGATGAACTTCAGGCCGACATCTACAAGGACGACCTGCACGCCAACATGAAACAGGGTGCGGCTTTGCTGTTCGCCCATGGCTTCAACGTGCATTTCCGCCTGATCGAACCGCGCGCCGATCTGGACGTGCTGATGGTCGCCCCCAAAGGCCCCGGCCACACCGTACGCAGCGAATATCAAAAAGGCGGCGGCGTGCCATGCCTCATCGCCGTCCATCAGGATGCGTCCGGCAACGCCCAGGATCTCGGCCTTGCTTACGCCAGCGCCATCGGCGGTGGCCGCGCCGGTATTATCGAAACCAATTTCCGCGAAGAATGCGAAACCGATCTGTTCGGCGAACAGGCGGTTCTGTGCGGCGGCGTGGTCGAACTCATCCGCGCCGGTTTCGAAACGCTGGTCGAAGCGGGTTACGCCCCCGAAATGGCCTATTTCGAGTGCCTGCATGAAGTGAAGCTGATCGTGGACCTGATCTACGAAGGCGGCATCGCCAACATGAATTACTCGATCTCCAATACCGCCGAATACGGTGAATATGTCACCGGCCCACGCATCATCACGGCAGAGACCAAAGCCGAAATGAAGCGCGTGTTGGATGACATCCAGTCCGGCAAATTCGCCCGCGACTGGGTGCTGGAAAACAAGGCCGGCCAAGCCAGCTTCAAAGCCACCCGCGCCCGCGCCGCCGCCCACCCGATCGAAGAAGTCGGTGGCAAACTGCGCGCCATGATGCCGTGGATCGCCAAAAACAAACTGGTCGATCAAGCGAAGAACTAAGCGTCTGTCATTCCCGGCGTGCGTATCGGGGAAGGGAGATCAGGTGGCGGTCAAAGCCACCTAAATCCTTCCCCGCCCGCCACCGAGGACCAATCTCTATCCTTCCCGGTGCGCGGTGCGAGGGAAGGGAACCCAGGCGCCCCCCACCAGCCCGGTCAAAAACACCTTAACGCCCTCACGTCTTGCGGACCGCTCTTCCCCGTTGCCGTCCTCAGCACATTCTTTGTAGAAATAGCAGTCAGCCGCCCAATCGCGCTCGAAGTGTCGAGGCTGGATGAAACGGGAACGCATTCTGAGCATCCAGGTTGCGCGCGGCGTCGCGGCGCTGCTCGTCGTCCTCTATCACGCCAGCCGCATGGTCGCGCTCCCGCAATATGCCGGCGAGCAGGGCTTTGACGGGTTCTTCGCGTTCGGCCATTCGGGCATCGATTTCTTTTTCGTGTTGAGCGGCTTCATCATCTATTTCGTGCATCATGCCGATCTTGGGCATCCGCAGGCGTTGCCCCACTACGCCTGGCGCCGCGTAACCCGGATCTATCCCAGCTATTGGCTGATCACGGCCGCCATGGTGGTGCTACTGGTTGCCAAGCATGACCCGTCCCTCACAACACGGCACATTCTTCATTCAATCTTTCTCATCGCCGATACGCACCTGCCCCTGTTGGAGGTAGGTTGGACGCTTGTCTTCGAGATGATGTTCTACGCTGTGTTTGCGTTGGGAATTCTCAATTTCCGCCTTGGTGTGGCGGCTATCGTTCTGTGGGGCATGCTGATCGTCGCCGGTATCGGCACGGGCTCCGAATACCCCATGCTGCGCACGGCGGGCTCCTATCGGGGCATGGAATTTGTCATCGGCATTTTCGCGGCCATGATCGTGCTCAATACACATGTGCGCGGCCCCCTCCTCATCCTGTGGACGGGCATTGCGGGCTTTCTGGCAATCGGCCTTGCAGAAAATGTCGGCCTGCTGACCTGGAACGCGGCGCCCACCAATTTATTGTTCGCGACCATGGCTGGCGTGATGATCGTGGGCATGGCGGCGGCCGAGCAAAAGGGAGCCTTGAAGGTAGACAAGGTCAGCGAATTCTTCGGGGGTATGTCCTATTTGCTCTATCTCGTGCACCCGCTGATCGTCGGGCAAACCTTTCGCGCGCTGCAATTTGCCGGCGTGGTCCACGCCATCCCCGGCTGGGCCAGCGTCTTGCTGGCAAGCGCCTGCGCCATTCTGGTGGCGGGGCTGCTCTACCGCTACTTTGAGCAGCCCGTCCTGGCAGCCCTCAATCGCTTCGGTCAGCACCGCCTCTTCGCAAAACGCCAGCCTGCCTAAGGCCGCCGTGAGGTGTGGTGGCACCGGGGGGCGCCCCTTTGGGCATGAAAACAACCTCAAGCCCTTTTCCCTGTCGCGGCAAAGTGTTGCGCCACACCCGCAACGGCGCCTCCAGCGCCTCTCAGGCTTGCCGAGGCAGGACGATACCCT
>DATJDE010000379.1:0-9168 GCA_035497595.1 Rhizomicrobium sp.
ATCAATTCCGGCATCTGCCGATAAAAAAAGGTGAGCAAAAGCGTGCGAATATGCGCGCCGTCCACGTCGGCGTCGGTCATGATGATGATCTTGTGGTAACGCAGCTTGTCCACATTGAACTCATCGCGCCCGATCCCGGTGCCCATCGCGGTAATCAGCATCGCGATGGATTCACTGGCGAGCATCTTCTCAAAGCGCACGCGCTCGATGTTCAAAATCTTGCCACGCAACGGCAACACCGCCTGGTTGGAACGGTTGCGTGCCTGCTTCGCACTGCCGCCCGCGCTATCGCCCTCGACGATAAAGAGCTCGCACTTCGACGGATCGCGCTCCTGACAATCGGCGAGCTTGCCGGGCAGGGACGAGCCATCCAAAACGCCCTTGCGCCGGGTCAACTCACGCGCTTTGCGCGCCGCTTCGCGGGCAGAGGCCGCTTCGACCACTTTGCCGACAATGGCCTTGGCATCGGAGGGATGTTCTTCAAACCAGCGGTTCAAACATTCCGCGACAACCCCTTCCACCACAGGGCGCACTTCCGAAGAGACCAGCTTGTCTTTGGTCTGCGACGAGAATTTCGGATCCGGCACCTTCACCGACAGCACGCAGGTCAAGCCTTCGCGGCAATCATCGCCCGTGAGCGAAACTTTTTCTTTCTTCTGAATGCCGGATTCTTCGGCATATTTCGTCACCGCCCGCGTCAACGCCCCGCGGAACCCGGCCAGATGCGTGCCGCCATCGCGCTGCGGAATGTTGTTGGTAAAGCACAACATGTTCTCATGATAGGAATCGTTCCAGGTCAGTGCGGCTTCCACCAGCACCCCTTCGCGTTCCGATGTCACCAGAATGGGGGCGGGAATGAGCGCAGTCTTGGCCCGGTCCAGATAACGCACAAACGCTTCCAGCCCGCCTTCGTAATGCAGCGAAACCTCTTTCTTCTCCACCCCGCGATTGTCAGCGAGCAGGATCGTTACGCCCGAATTGAGGAAGGCCAATTCGCGCAGCCGGTGTTCCAGCGTCGCAAAATCGAATTCCGTTTTGGTGAAGGTGCGTGTCGACGGCAGAAAGGTGATTTCCGTTCCGCGATTTTCGCCCGCCGGTCCCGTCACAATAAGCGGAGCCACAGGGTCGCCATCGTGAAAGCGTATGAAATGGCCATTCCCGGCGCGCCAGATGCGCAGCTCCAGCCATTCCGACAACGCATTGACGACAGATACGCCCACCCCATGCAACCCGCCCGATACCTTATAGGCGTTCTGCTCGAACTTGCCGCCCGCATGAAGCTGCGTCATCACCAGTTCCGCCGCAGACACACCTTCCTCGGCATGAATCGCGGTGGGAATACCGCGCCCATTATCGCGCACGGTGCAGGAACCATCGGCATTCAGCGTCACATCAATGCGGTTGGCATAACCGGCCAACGCCTCGTCCACCGCATTGTCGACCACCTCATACACCATGTGGTGCAAGCCCGAGCCGTCGTCGGTATCGCCGATATACATGCCCGGCCGCTTGCGTACGGCATCGAGCCCCTTCAGCACCTTGATGCTGTCGGCGCCATATTCTGCGGGATCGGGAAGTGCGGGAGAGGACATGGTCTATCAGCTCACTACTACGCCAACGTCGGCACCTGCCGGCGTGATTGCGGGAATGAACACGGCAGCCGCCGCATCCAGATGAAAGAAACCTGGAAATGCCAGGGGTTCAATATCAATGACCGTCGGCAACGCCAAAAAGGCGCTGCACTTCAAAACAAACGTGTGCCACAAGATCATACGCTAATCCTGTCGAACAAACTGGCCTGCGCCGACCACAAAGGTCTCGGCCCGCGATCCGAATGCATCGAACAGCGAAAGATCTGTGCCCGTCATCCAGGCTTGTGCGCCCAACGCCAGAATTTCTTCCGCCAAAGCGGCGCGCCGCGTGGAATCCAGATGCGCGGCAATTTCGTCCAGCAGCAGAACCGGCACCCCATTCATGTGGGCGCTTTCCCAGCTTTGCGCAAGGATGATGGAAATCAGCAGTGCCTTCTGTTCCCCGGTGGAACATGTCCGCGCATCGGCCCGCTTGGTGGTATGGCGCACCGCCATGTCCGAAAGATGCGGCCCGAACGTTGTGCGCCCGGCCTCCGCATCACGCACCCGCGCCCGCAAATACCGCTCCCGCAGGACCTGGGCAGGGTCAGCGCAATTTTCCACCAGCTGGTCCGCATCGCCCATCACGCCAAGCTGCGCACAGGGAAAAGCGCCGGCCTGCCCGCGATGCTCGAGCGCCCGGTTCAACCGCGCCACGGTTTGCGCGCGTGCGATAATCATTTGCGTGCCAGCGTCCGCCATCTCGGCTTCCAGCCCGTCCAGCCAGGCCGGATCGCGCGGCCCAAATTTCAAAAGTCGCGCCCGTTCGCGCATCGCGGTTTCATACCGCACCGCGCGCCGCGCATGGCCCGCGTCAAACCCGAACACCAGCCGATCCAGAAAACGCCGCCGCCCGCTGGCGCTTTCAATGAACAGCCGATCCATCGCCGGCGTCAGCCAGTTCATCTGAAGGATTTCGCTCAAATCCGCCGTGCTCGCAGCAGGCGCGCCGTTCAGCCGAAGCTGCCGCCGTTCTCCGCCATTCGGCCCCACCGTCAATCCGGTACCGATTTCATGGCTTTCACCATTGCGCGAAACCGTGGCCGCCACGGCCCACAAAGCCTCGCTCTGTACCGATGGTCCTTTGCGAATATGTTCGCCGAGTTTGGCCCCGCGCAAACCGCGGCCGGGGCACAGCAATGACAACGCATCCAGCACATTTGTCTTGCCCGCGCCATTCGGCCCGACCAGCACCACCGGCCCGCCGCGCGCCGCAATTTCGCCAGCGGCATAAGAGCGGAAGTTGGTCAGCGTCAGACGCGTCACAGCAAGTGGAGCACAAGCAGGCCGCCCATCTGCAACCGGGCCGTCTTCGGTCGGGGCTGCAATGTGGTCGTGGTGCGCCGTCAACGCTGTCACACCCGCATCGGCATAAGGACGTAAAGCGTGCGCGGATCGTCCTTGTCTTCGATGACCGTCGGCGACCCGGCGTCAGACAGCAGGAAATGCGCTTCCTTGCCTTCAATCTGGGTCGTGATGTCCAGCAGATACCGGGCGTTGAATCCGATCTCGAGCGGCGTTGCGCTATAGGTTGCGCCCACTTCTTCGGTCGCTGTGCCGCTCTCGGGGTTCACCACCGAAAGCGTCACCTTGTCTTCGCTGACATTCAGCTTCACCGCCCGCGTTTTATCCGCAGAGATGGTCGACACCCGGTCCACCGCATTGGCAAAGTCCTTGGCATCGAGCAGCAGCGATTTGTCGTTCGCGGCCGGGATCACCCGCTGATAATCCGGGAATGTCCCATCAATCAGCTTGGAGGTGAGTTCGAGCCCATTGAAGCTGAACTGCACCTTGGTATCCGACAGCGAAACCTCGATCGCGCCATCCGCATCATCGAGCAGGCGACGCACTTCGCCCACCGTCTTGCGCGGCACAATCACGCCCGGCATGTCGCCCGCGCCATCGGGCAGGTCGAGTTCATAGCGCGCCAGTCGGTGGCCATCGGTGGCCACGGCGCGCAACATCCGCACCTTGTCTTTGGTCGCGTGAATGTAGATGCCGTTCAGGTAGAAACGGGTTTCCTCGGTGGAAATCGCAAAGCGGGTCCTGTCGATCAGCCGCTTGAGATCGTCCGCGGCAACGCGGAAGCGGTGGGGCAGGGTGCCCGAGGACATCTGCGGAAAATCTTCCTTCGGCAGGCAGGCAAGCTCAAAGCGCACCGAGCCCGCAGACACCGCAAGGCGCCCGCCTTCGCTGGTCAGCAGTTCCACCTGCACCTGTGCGCCATCGGGCATTTTGCGCACGATGTCATACAGCATATGGGCCGGCGCGGTGGCCGCGCCATTGCGCAACACATCGGCGGGCAGGGATTCCACGATCTCGATATCGAGATCGGTGGCGGTGAGCTTCAGTTCCCCCTTGGCCGCCTCGATCATCACATTCGACAGAATGGGGATCGTGTTACGGCGTTCGACGACACTTTGCACATGGCTCAGCGCCTTCAAAAAGGCGCCACGTTCGACGTTGATTTTCATCGTTTCGCGCTTCGCTATCCGGTGCTTCAATCCCCCATCAGCAGGCCCCGGTTGGGTGCCTGCTATCCCACTGAATTTCTTGAGTTTTTGGAGGGCCAAGACTCAAGCAGCAGACTATACCAGCAGGCGGCGAAAGTGCATAGGCGACAGGGCCTGCGAAAGCCCTTTCGGACCCACCGCAAATACCCCCGCCAAATCAGTCCGGTTTCAGGCCTCGCCGCGCCGCGAAAGCACCTGTTTCAGGAAATCCACTTCCTGCCGGAACACCGGGTCCTCGGCACACAATGCCTCAATCCGGCGGCAGGCATGCAGAACGGTGGTGTGGTCCCGGCCCCCGAAACGGCGCCCGATTTCGGGCAGCGACCGGGTGGTCAACTGGCGCGCCAGATACATCGCCACCTGACGCGGGCGGGCCACCCGGCGGGCGCGCTGCGGCGAATGAAAATCGCGAATGTCGAGTTTGTAGAACTCGGCGGTCTTGCGCTGAATGTCCTCGATCGAGGTTTTCAGCCCCACGCCGCCCCGCGCTCCAATGGCCTCTTCCGCCATATCCAGCGTCACGGGCTTCTTGGTGAGGTCGCAATAGGTCGCGAGCTTGGTCATCACGCCGATCAGTTCGCGCGGCGAGGTGTCGTCGCCCATATCGGCAATGCGTTCCAACACATCACCCGGCAACACGACATTCGGGCGCACGCGAGTAAATTCGGCGGCGCGCGATTGCAGGATGCGCAAACGGGTATCGCGGTCCGGCTTGTCCAGTTCAATGACAAGCCCGCCCGACAGGCGCGAGCGGATATCGGCGCCCAACCCTTCCAACCCGGCAGGTGCCCGGTCGGCGGCGATCACCACCCGGCGGCGCAAGTCCGCCATCGCGTTGACGGTGTACAGGAATTCCGAACTCGTCGCCGACGACCGGCAGATATGCTGCAAATCGTCGAGGATCAGCACATCGGCGGTGCGCAGCTCTTCCTTGAACGTCAGCGTATCCTTGCGATAGAGCGCGCCCAGGAAATGGCGCATGAAATCTTCGGCCCGCAAAAACAGCGTGCGCTTGCCGCGCTTGCGGAATTCCAGCGCCGCTGCGTTCAGAAGATGGGTTTTGCCATAGCCAAACCCGCCATGAATGTAGAGCAACGCCAGATCGTCATTCTGCCCTTCGGCGAAACTGCGCGCGGCGCTGTGGCCAAATTCATTGGCAGGGCCGGGAATAAAGCTTTCAAACGATTGTGCCGGATGCAGCATCCGGTTCCAAAGACCGCGCTGTTCCTCGACCTTCGGTTCGCCTTGCGGATGCAGATAGCTGACCGTCACAGGCGTGGATTGCACGTGAGAAGCGTTTCTCATCAAGCCTCCGCCGACTTGCGGCTTTTCAGGAGCCAGCACAATGGAAATGGATGCAGGTTCGATGCCTTCGGCACGAAACGCACGTTCGATACGCGCAACGTAATGGTTGGCCACCCAGTTACGCACGAAAGGTTTACTTGCGCCAATCGTTATTTCATCGCCGTCTGTAGAAACCAGCGAAAGAGGCCCGATCCATGCCTCGAAAACCGCCTCACCCAATTCCCGCCGCAGCCGTTCACGCACGATCGCCCATGCAGCGCCGCTCTCTGGTCGGGATGTTTTTGTATTTTGTGCCATTTTGGTTCTTGTCCGCTCTTTGGCGTTTTGTTCTTGGTCGTCAATTTTACGTGCTGCCGCGCACCATCCCCGCGGCGCACCCATCATCGTAAACGATGGTCGTTCTGCATGGTGTTACCCCCTCGTCTAACTTTGCCGCCAGGGCAGGCCGGAAGCTTTCCAGCCATTACTCCCGCCGCGATGGCGCTGCCCATCCAGGTCGCCTTCGAAGCCGCCTACGATGTTGTAAGCGTGCGTATACCCAGCCTGCGTCATCGCAATCGCCGCCGCGCGCGACCGCGCACCGGACCGGCACAGGAAAAAGATCGGCGCCGCTTTATCCGCCGCCACCGCCTCGACATCGGCCACGAAACCCGGATTGACCGCCATGGTGGGGTAGTTCTGCCACTCAACCATGTGCGCCCCGCGACCGAGGCCCGAAAGATCGGGAACCCCGACAAAGTTCCACTCTGCTGTGGTCCGCACGTCGACCAGTTGGCCCTTGGGGTCTTCTGTCAGAAGACGCCAGGCGTCGGCAGGTGTGACGTCGCCCGCATAGCCTGCGGAAGCATTCGTTTGAGACATAATCTGTGACCCGGACGCAAAGGAATCCCAGGCGGGCAGATGCCCACCGCGCACTTCAGTAAAATTTGAAGTAAAAGCTGATCAGTACTTGAGTTTCACTGGCGAGTTCTGGGGACTTCGTCCCCAAAGACAATTATCGTCTTTGTTTTTATTGAACATTTCTTGCCTGTCCAGCCACCGTGTGAGCCGGACCATACCGCCAAGCGATTTGGAATCGCAAGAGAACGAACCGCGATTCGCTACAAGATTCGCATGCCAGCCAAATCGGTCGCATGGGATAACCTTATGTGCCGTATACTGAAAATAGTATCGGCGAATGAATCGGGAAGAATCAGAGGGTTACCCGCAAGATCCGTCATTGCGCGCTGCAGCAACATGACGGCTGGATGACTTTCAGCCTACGGACAATAAAAACGGGCCCGAACACTGTCCGGACCCGTCATAAAAACGAATCATTCAAGTCTTGGCAGGGGTTGTCAGCTCGCGAGCTTGGAAACCCGCTTCGTCAGTCTAGAGACTTTCCGCGACCCGGTGTTCTTGTGGATAACTCCCTTGGAGACACCGCGCATGATTTCTGGCTCTGCCGCGTGCAGGGCGGCTGCGGCGGCATTTTTGTCTCCAGAAGCAATAGCTTCCTCGACTTTGCGCGTGAAGCTGCGGATACGGCTTTTACGCGCATGGTTGATTTCGGTGCGCTTCTTGGTTGTGCGCACGCGCTTCTTGGCCGAGGCGATATTGGGCATGGGTCGTCCTTGAGGAGTCTGTAAAGAGGCGCGCGTATAACCCGAGCGTGCTTTGCGGTCAATTCTAGCTGTTTTTGTACTTGGGCTCACGCTTTTGCGCAAAGGCCTCCATTCCCTCCTTCTGGTCGCTGGTGGCGAACATGGCGTGGAACACCCGGCGCTCGAACCGTACCCCTTCGGACAGGGTGGTCTCATAGGCGCGGTTGACCGTTTCCTTGGTCATCATGGCGATGGGCAGGGATTTGGCGGCGATGGCCTGGGCCGCCTTCAACGCCTCTGCCATGAGCTCTGCGGCGGGCACCACCCGGGACACAAGGCCCGCACGTTCCGCCTCGGCGGCGTCCATGTTGCGCCCGGTCAGGCACATATCCATGGCTTTGGATTTTCCGACATAGCGGGTCAGCCGCTGGGTGCCGCCAATGCCCGGCATGACCCCCAGGTTGATTTCGGGCTGGCCGAACTTGGCGGTATCCGCCGCGATGATGAAATCACACAGCATGGCAAGCTCACAGCCACCGCCCAGCGCCCAGCCGGCCACAGCCGCGATCACGGGCTTGCGAATGTTGAAAATCCGGTCATGGGCCTCGGCAAAAAAGTTGGACTTGAACATGTCCATATAAGATTGCGGCGCCATCTCCTTGATGTCGGCACCGGCGGCGAAGGCGCGGTCAGAGCCGGTGATGATGATGCAGCCAATGGTATCGTCGCGATCCCAGGCGTCCAGCGCCTGGGCCAACTCGCCCAGCAATTCCACATTCAGCGCATTCAGCGCCTTCGGGCGATTGAGCGTGATGACGCCGACACGGCCATCTGTGGTGGTGAGAATGTTCTGATAGGGCATGGCTGTCTCCGTGAGGTCTAATCGTCAAACTGGCGGTTTCGCAGAACTTTGCGCTGCGATTGAATCTTTTTTCCACTGAGCCTGCGCTCTTTGCTGGCCTTTGTTGGCCGTGTGGGCCTGCGAAATTTCGGCGCGATGGTGGCGGCGCGGATCAATTCTATCAGCCGTTCGCGCACATCTTCGCGATTGCGCTGTTGCAGCCGGTATTTGCGTGCCGTGAGCACCAGCACACCGTCTTTGGTCAGGCGCTGCCCGGCAAGCTGCATCAGACGGCTGCGCACCGCGAAGGGCAAGGCGCTGTGCGTCACGTCAAAGCGCAATTGCACCGCCGTCGCCACCTTGTTGACGTTCTGTCCACCCGGTCCGCCCGACTGGATGAAACTTTCCTCCAGATCGCTCTCGTCAATGCTGATGGAAGAGGTGATGTGAATCCGGCTCATGTGCCGGGATTTCGCACGAGGCTTGACATGCAACCAAATGGTTGCATATAAGAACGCATGACAATGGACGCTGTCTTCAAGGCCCTTGCCGATGATGGGCGCAGACGCCTTCTTGACCGGCTCCATACCCGCAACGGGCAAACGCTCAACGAATTGTGCGAGGCCATGGATATGTCGCGTCAGGCTGTAGCCAAGCATCTGGGTATTCTCGAAAAAGCCAATCTCGTCGCCACCCAAAAGCGCGGGCGCGAAAAGCTGCACTACCTCAACCCCGTGCCGATCAACGACATCGCCGAACGCTGGATCGGCAAATACGAGCGCACGCGCCTCGCGGCACTCTCTGCCCTCAAACAAGCTCTCGAAGGAGACGCGCAATGACTAAGGAAAAATTTCTGTATGTGACTTACATCCGCAGCACCAAGGAAAAGGTCTGGGATGCACTGATCAATCCGCAGGTGACCCAGTTCTATTGGCGGCATCACAACGTGTCCGATTGGAAACAAGGTTCTGTCTGGAACCACCAGCGCTGTGATGGTTCAAATATGATCGACATCACCGGAAAGGTGATTGAAACGTCACCGCCTCACCGGTTGATTATCAGTTGGGCAGACCCCAAGGATACATCCAGACTTTCGCGCGTGACGTTCGATATCGAGCCAGTTGGCGACGACGTGAAGCTCACTGTCACCCATGATGAACTTGAGCCGGGGTCCAATATGCTGCGCGGCATTTCCCGTGGCTGGCCGATGGTGCTGTCGAGCCTCAAAACCCTGCTGGAAACGGGCAAAGCCATCGACGTCAGCAAACTCTAGGGGCGAGCAATGTCAAACCTCA
>DATJDE010000380.1:0-9277 GCA_035497595.1 Rhizomicrobium sp.
GGGAGGGTTGGGCATCGAGTTATTCTCACGAGTTGGTGCTGAAACAAAACAGCCCGCCTTTTGGGGCGGGCTGTTTGGCTTTTCGATGGTCGCCGACTTTATTCGCCAGCAGGTGCCTTGGCTTTTCTGAAATTGTCAAAAATTTCGATGGGCGTTCCTGTGCGCTTCATCATGATGATTTGCTGGCCGATGGAGAGCAGGTTGTTCCAGGTCCAGTAGATCACCAGGCCTGCCGGGAAGGTGGCCAGCATGAAGGTGAAGATGATTGGCATGAACAGGAACATCTTCGCCTGAATGGGATCGGCAGGAGCCGGGTTTAGTTTGGTTTGGACGAATTGGGTGATGCCCATCAGGATCGGCCAGATGCCAATCGACAGGAAGGCCGGAATGAAATGCGGGATGTGCCAGGGGAACAGACCGAAGAGGTTGAGGATTGAGGTCGGGTCGTGGGCCGAGAGATCCTTGATCCAGCCGAAGAAGGGCGCGTGGCGCATTTCGATGGTGACGAACAGCACTTTATAGAGCGCGAAGAAGACCGGAATCTGGATCAGCATCGGCAGGCAGCCCGAGACCGGGTTCACCTTTTCGCGCTTGTACAGCTCCATCATTTCTTGCTGCTGTTTCACCCGGTCGTCGCCGAGGCGGGTTTTGATGCGTTCCATTTCCGGCTGGAGTTTTTTCATCCGGCTCATGGAGCGGTAGGAGGCATCGGCCAGCGGGAAGAACAACAGCTTCACCGCAACGGTCAGCAGCAGGATGGCGATGCCGAAATTGCCGACGAGCTTGTAGAAGAAGTCCAGCACCACGAACATCGGGCGGGTGAGGAAGAAGAACCAGCCCCAGTCGATCGCGTAATCGAAGCCGTGGATGGTGTACTGCTTTTCGTAATCCCGCAGGGTCTGGACGACCTTGGCACCGGCGAAGAGATGCTGTTTCACGGTCAGCGTGGCGCCGGGGGCGACGTGGCGTGCATCCAGCCGGTAATCCGCCTGATGGGCTTTGGGGCCGCTGAAGTGCGATGTGGTGTAGGTGGCGGAGAAGTTTTCGGTTTGCGGCGGGATGACTGTGGTCATCCAGTATTTGTCGGTGATGCCGACCCAGCCGCCTTTGGAGGCAAAGCTCTCGCTCGGTTTTTCGGCTTTCAGATCGTCATAGGTGGTGTATTTCGCCCTTCCGTCGCCATAGCCGACGAAGCCTTCATGCAGCATCCAGAAATGGGCGGTCTTGGGCACGCCGTCGCGGGTGACGAACGCGTAAGGATAAAGTGTGGCGGCGGCGCTGCTGGTGTTTTTCACCGTGTCGGAGACGCTGAACATATAGCGGTCGTCGATGGTGATGGTGCGGGTGAAGATGAGGCCCTGGCCGTTGTCCCATTCCAGCGTGACGGGTTTGCCGGTGGAGAGGGTGGTGCCGCCGACCTGTTTCCACTCAGTGGTATCATCGGGCACTTTGGTGGTGCTGCCGGGCGGGGCGACCCAGCCGAACACGGCGAAATAGGGAAACTCCGTGCCTTGCGGGGCCAGCAGCACGATTTCAGGTGAATTGGGTTCGACGGTGGTGCGGTATTTTTTCAGGCGCAGGTCATCGAAGCGGGCGCCTTTGAGATTGATCGAGCCATCGACCGTTGCGGTGCTGATGCGCACGCGCGGCGATTGGGAGAGGGCTGCCGCGCGGCTGATGTGGCTTTGGCCATGCGCGGTTTGAGCGGCGGACTGGCCTGGAAGCGGGGTTTTGAGGCCGGGCTGGGGCGCGGCTTTCTTTTCGTGCTGGGTTGCGGCCAGGCGGGCCTGTTCGGCCTTCATCTGCGGGTTGGCCACGAAAAACTGCCAGCCGAAAATCACGGCGGCGCAGAGCAGGACGGCGGTGAGCAGATTGCGATTGTCGTTCATGGGCTCAAGGATTTTCATGTCTGTGTGGGACGGGATCGAAGCCGGACGAACCGCCCAGCAGGCGGATGGGGTGGCAACGGGCGATGCGGCGGGCTGCGAGCGCGAGGCCTCTCAGCGGGCCGTGGGTTTGGATCGCTTCCAGCGCATAGGCCGAGCAGGTGGGCTCGAAGCGGCAACTTGGGGGCAGTAGCGGAGATACAAAGAGGCGATAGGCCCTGATCGGGGCCGTGAGCAGGACTGTGGCAAGGGTTCGGGCCAGGTCCATCAGGGAACGGGATCCTTTCGGCCAAGCCGTTCATGGGCCTGGGACAGGGCGGCCTTCAGGTCGTCGAGAAGGCCTTGATAGTCGCGGGTCAGGGTCGCGCTGCGGGCGACAAGAACATAGTCATGGCCCGGTTGCCCATAAAGGGGAAGAAGCGCTTGCGCCGCAGCCCGCAGCCGCCGCTTGGCGCGGTTGCGGATGACCGCGCCGCCGATCTTGCGGGTGGCGGTGAAGCCGATGCGGATGGCGGGGAGCGCTGTTGGCGGGGCGTGACAGACTTCGAGCGTGATCGCGCTGCGGATTTGGCGGACGCCCTTCTGGGCGCGCAGGAAATCGGCGCGTTTTTTCAGGCGATTCAATGGGATAACGGTGCTTTGCGGGCCGCTCAGGCGGACAGCTTCTTGCGGCCATGGGTGCGGCGGCGGTTTATGATCTTGCGGCCGGCGGCGGTGGCCATGCGAGCACGGAATCCATGGCGCCGGGCGCGGACGATTTTGCTGGGCTGATAAGGGCGCTTCATGGGTCTGGCTTTCAGATCGAGTGGCCGTGCTTCTAGGGGAGGGGCGGCTTGGCTGTCAACCTTTGGCGGGCCGGGCGGGCTTTATTTCGGGGGCGGGGGATGGTCTTTTGCGGTGGTGAGCTGGAATCCGCAGGCCTATCTGAGTTTTGCCGATGAGCGCACGCGCCCTGCCGCCGATCTGCTGGCGCGGGTGCGGGCGGGGGCGCCTTTGCGGGTGGCGGATCTGGGCTGTGGGCCGGGCAATTCGACCGGGCTTTTGGCGGCGCGCTGGGCAGGGGCGGTGATCGACGGGGTGGATTCGTCGGCTGCCATGCTGGCGCAGGCGGCACGCTCTGGTGTGGCCGCGAACTGGATGTTGGCCGATCTGCGCGATTGGGTGCCGGAGGCGGGCTATGACGTGCTGTTTTCCAACGCAACGCTCCAGTGGCTTTCCGACCATGCTGTGTTGCTGCCGCGGTTGATGGGGTTTGTGCGGGTGGGCGGGACGTTTGCGTTTCAGGTGCCGGAGAATTTTTCTGCGCCCTCGCATCTGTTGATGCGGGAGGTGGCCGATAGCGGGCCGTGGGCGGACAGGTTGCGCGAGGTGCGCACGGGGAGCGTGCTTTCGGCTGAAGAGTATTACGCGATTGTTTCGCCTTTGGCGCGGGCGGTGGATATTTGGCAGACGACTTATCTGCATGTGCTCGAAGGCGATGATCCGGTGCTGGAGTGGGTGGGCGCGACGGGGCTCAGGCCTTTTGTGCAGGCGCTGGAGGGCGAGATGCGCGCGGGGTTTTTGGCGGCGTATCGGGCGAAGCTGCGGGCGGCCTATCCGAAGCGGGCGGATGGCAGGACGCTGTTTGCGTTTCGGCGGTTGTTTGTGGTGGCGGAGGTTTGAGTTTTATTTTTTGAGAGCGGCGTGACGCCAGCTGGGTGGCCCGCACTTGGCGGGCCATGACAAATGGAGGTGAGTGAGGGGAATCAATCGCCTCTTGCTACGCCGTCGCGGCGGATGTCGGCGCCGCCGATGTAGCCGTATTTGGTTTTTTCGATGATGTGCAGGCCGCTTTGCATCGGGGCGATGCGGATGGTGTGGCCCATTTTTTCCAGCGCGGGGGCCAGCGCGGTGATGGGGGTGTTTTCTTCCAGGATGGTGGGGCCGTTGAGATTGGCGTGGTGGGGCAGGGCTGCTGCCTGTTGCGGGGTTTGTTTGCCGTCGATCAGGGCGATCAGGGATTGCGCGACGTAAGGGATGATCACCGGGCCGCCGGGGGAGCCTGTGGCGATCCAGAAGCTGCCATCGGGTTTGAAGACGATGGTGGGGGACATCGCGCTCATCGGGCGTTTGCCGGGGCCGGGGGCATTGGCGACGGGTTTGCCGTCGCGCGTGGCTTCGAACGAGAAATCGGTCAGCTCGTTGTTGAGGAAGAAGCCGCCTGCCATCATTTGTGCGCCGAACGCGAATTCTATTGTTGTCGTCATCGAGACGACCTGGCCGTCTTTATCGACAATTGAGAAATGGCTGGTGCCGGGCAGTTGCGGCGTGCGCTGGGGCGCGTAATCGGCGCGCTTCATCGGCGGGGTGCCGGCTTTTGCTTCTCCCATGTCGCGCGTGGGGTCGATCAGGGTTGAGCGGCTGCGCAGGTAGCCGCGGTCGAGCAGACCGGCGATGGGGACGGTGACGACCGACGGGTCGCCGAGATATTTGGCGCGGTCGGCGAAAGCGAGGCGGCTGGCCTGTGACGACAAATGCACTTCGGACAGGGAGTTTGGTTTCAACTCTTTTTCGTTGAAGCGTTCGAGCATGCCGAGGATTTGCAGCACCGCGATGCCGCCGGAACTGGGTGGGCCCATCGAGCAGAGTTTGTAGGTGCGATAGATGCCGCAGACGGGCGCGCGTTCGATGGCGCGATAGGCGGCGAGATCGGCCAAGGTCATCTTGGCGCGGTTGACCGGCGCGTTGCTCACCTTGTCGACAATCGCTTGTGCGATGGGGCCGGAATAGAACGTCTTGGCGCCGCCTTTGGCGATGACGCGCAGGGTTTTTGCGTAAGCGGGATTTTTCAGCACCTCACCTTCGGCGAGCGGTGTGCCGTTCTTGTGATAAAGATAGGCCCGGAAATCGGGCATTTGCGCCATTTGCGGATATTTGGCGATGCTGCTTGCCAGCTTGTCGCTGACCTTGAAGCCGTTTTCCGACAGGTGAATCGCGGGCGCGAACAGTTTTGCCCAGGGCAGTTTGCCGTATTTTTTATGCGCCAGGTCGAGCATGGCGATGATGCCCGGCACGCCGACAGAGAGCCCGCCGGGCACCGCATCGAAATGGGGGCGCGGATTGCCATTGGCATCGAGGAACATGGTGGGCGTGGCGGAGGCGGGCGCTGTTTCGCGGCCATCGAAGCTGGTGATGCGGTTGGTGGCTTTGTCATAGAGCAGCAGGAACGCGCCGCCGCCGATGCCGGAGGATTCCGGTTCCACCAGGGTCAGCACCAGTTGGGTGGCGATGGCGGCATCCATGGCGGAGCCGCCCTGGCGCAGTATTTCGAGCCCTGCCTGCGTGGCGTAGGGGTTGGCCGCGACGACCATATCTTTTTGCGCGGGGGGCTGGAAGGCTTGGGCGGGGAATGTGGCGAGGAGAAGGAGAACGGGGAGGATGGATTTGAGGAATTTCATGGTGACGGTCGCGCTCGTTGATATGCCTGGGTCCCCTTACCCTCGCGCTGCGCGCTCGCCGGGGATGACAATAAGGGGACAGGAGATTGGGTTTTGGGGGGAATGTAAACCGGGTTAGGCTTTGCGCATGGCAAAAGTTGGTCCCCGAAATCTCATTACCGATGTTGTGGGGTTGCGTGTTGGCGCCGCGCAGGATGAGGCTGCGCGCACAGGCGTGACGGTGTTGCTGGCGGATGCGCCTTTTGTGGCGGCGGCGGATGTGCGCGGCGGGGCGCCGGGATCGCGCGATATTGAAGGGCTTGATCCGGTCATGCTGGCGCCGCCGGTGGATGCGCTGGTGCTTTCGGGCGGGTCTGTGTTCGGGCTCGATGCGGCGGGCGGGGTGATGGGCTGGCTCTCCGGCCAAGGGCGCGGTTTTGCGATTGGGCCGGGCGCGCCTTTGGTGCCGATTACGCCATCGGCGATTTTGTTCGATCTCAATAATGGCGGCGACAAGACGTGGGGCGAGGTTGCGCCCTATCGGGCGCTGGGGCGCGCTGCTGCCATCGCGGCGGCGGAAAACTTTGCGCTGGGCAATGCGGGCGCAGGATATGGCGCGGTGTGTGGCGGGCTGAAGGGGGGGCTGGGCAGCGCTTCTGCTGTTTGTGCAGATGGGATCACGGTGGGCGCGCTGGCGGCGGTCAATGCCGTGGGCTCTGCATTGGTGCCGGGGACGAATGTGTTCTGGGCCCATCTGCTGGAGCAGAAGGGTGAGTTTGGCGGCAGGCGGTTGCCTGCCGGGTTTGGTGATCTTGATCTGGATCTGCCGCCTGACATGAAGGGGGCGCGGGCGCATGAGAATACCACGCTGGTGATTGTGGCCTGTGATGCGGTGCTCTCGCGGGTGGAATTAAAGCGCATCGCGATCATGGCGCATGATGGTTTTGCGCGTGCACTTCGCCCGATTCACACGCCGTTCGATGGCGATATTGTGTTTGCGCTGACGACCGGGACGAAAGAATTGGGCAGCGCGTATCGGCCCTATGAGATTTTGCGCTTGGGGCATATGGCGGCGGACTGTGTGGCGCGCGCTATTGCGCGCGGTGTGTTTGAGGCGCGCAGCTTGGGGGCGGTGCGCGGCTATCGCGATGTGTTTGGCATCTGACTTTGGCAACTGACGGAGGCCCCCATGACAGATGATCGGATTTTGTTTTCGCGCCGTGCGTTTGCGGCGAGCGGACTGGTGGCAGGGTTTGCACTGGCCGGTGGGCCGGTGCGCGCGGATGCGATTGTCACCGATGCTGCCGGGCTTGTGGCCGGAGAAGTTTCCATTCCGGTGGTTGATGGTGTGGTGCCTGCCTATCGCGCCAAGCCCAAGGGTGTTGCGAACGCGCCGCTCATTTTGGTGGTGCAGGAAATTTTCGGTGTGCACGCCTTCATTCGCGATGTCTGCCGCCGCTTTGCCAAGCTGGGCTATTACGCGATTGCGCCATCGCTTTATGCACGGCAGGGCGACCCTTCGCGCTATGGGGCCGGGCAGACGGCCGCGCTTGTGGCCGACATTGTGAGCAAAGTGCCTGATGCGCAGGTGATGGACGATCTGGATGCGACGGCGGCGTTTGCCGGGCATGATGGCGGCGATCTTGCGCGGGCCGGGATCACCGGCTTTTGCTGGGGCGGGCGGATTGTCTGGCTCTATTGTGCCCACACCGCACAGATGCGCGCGGGCGTTGCCTTTTATGGCCCGCTGACAGGTGAGAAAACGGTGCTGAAGCCGGTTCATCCGCTGGATATTGCGGCGCAGTTAAAGGCGCCTGTGCTGGGCAATTATGGCGGGCAGGACAAAGGGATTGCGCTTGGCGATGTGGCTGCGATGCGTGTTGCGCTGGCGGCGGCGGGCAAAGCGCAAAGCCGGATCGATGTGTATGACGATGCGCAGCACGGTTTTTTTGCCGATTACCGGCCGAGTTATGACGCTGGCGCTGCGGCCAAGGCGTGGGACAGTACGCTTGCCTTCTTGCGGGCGCAGGGCGTGCAATAGCAAAAAGGCCCAGACGCGCCGGGCCTTTGGATCCGCTTTGGTGGGAAACGCTCTATCTTTTTGTTTCGTCGCGGTTCCGGATGGAGTTGATAGCGGCAGCGTACCAACGCCGCACACTTTTCCTGGAACCGCTCTAGCGCTGGTAGACGCGCACTTCACCGGCGGCGAGGCCTGGATCAGTGGAAGAGGAGATTTGCAGGCGCGAGGCGGGCACGCCCATATCGGTCATCGCGCGCAGGACTTCCTGTGCGCGGCGTTTGGCGGAGGTTTGGGCGATTTGCACGGCGTTTGAAGTGCCGCGGGTGGGCGAGACCGCCACGATCTCAAAGCTTGAAGCCGGGCGTGAGGCGAGGGCCTGATTGAGCGAAGAATACAGCGGCTGCTGGAAATTGCTGCCGCCGCTGACGCGCACCACCGCAATGGCGCCGCCGCCCGCATAGACACCGCCGCGGCTGGCGGTGCGGGTGGCGCCGATCATCGGCGTCATGTTCGCACCATAGAGTTCGCCATTCTTGATGCCGTTGGCCAGCGTGGTGAGATTGGCGCGCTCATTGGCGACATAGGCGGTCTGGCGCTGGATATCATCGGCCACGCTTTTGAGCAGGCGGTCGATCAGGATGATGCTCTGGTTGGTTTCATCTTCCAGCACGGCGAGTTGGCGATGATCTTCATCCACCGCGCCGGAGACATTGAAGGTCGCCACGATTTGATCGAGCACGAAATGGGCCGACGAGGAATCGGTCGTCACGTCGGTGCCGACGGCGTTCAGCGCATTGATGTTGGCCGAGAGCTGATCGAGCGCGGCTTGCGCGGTGTTCCACTGGCTCACCAGTTCGGGATTGCCGCGCGTGGTGCCCAGTTGCAGGCGCGTCATGATCTGCGCCTTGGATTGCTGATAGGTGGTGGCCGAATTGCCGTTCGCGGTGCGCACATCGCCCAGGCGCTGGGCATTGGCGGCAAGGCGCTGGCCGATGGCGACGAGCTGGCCGCGCAATTGGCCCACGGTCTGGCTGACCGGGGTGCCGGTGTCGTTGCCGGGTTCGACGTTGACCGGGGTGATCGACATGCCGGAGGCAGCCTGGGTTTGGCTTTGGGTGACGGGGGCGGGTGTGCCGTAATCGGCAACCGCTGGCAGGGTGCCGGGCAGGTTACGCTGATCGGCGCTGTTCGCCGCGTAAGACGGCGCCGGGCTATAGGCCGGCTCGGCATAAGAGGGCTGGCTTTCCACCGGGGGAAGCGTGCCGCCGGACGATGGGGCATAGGCAGGTGCTGGCGCAGGGGCGGCGGCCACGGGGGCCACCGCGGGAGCCGCAGTGTCGAATTGCCCAGGATCCGAAGGATCGGCCGGTACGCCGGACCCGGCTTCGGAGGTGCCGCCGAACATTGCATCATCAAGGCTGGAGCAGCCCGAGAGGGCAAGCGCGGCCACAAGTGCGATCATGCTCGCAGCGGGCATACGCCCAGTGCCAGCCTTCACTCCCCAGATTCCCCTCATTCTCGCACTCCGTTCAAGCGGTTAGTGTCTTTTCACGAACGGATCTGTCCGCCAATGCCATGCGCCCACAGGTCGAATCCGAAGGCGGCCCAGACTTGAGTGTTAACCAACGGGGCAGTCGCGGACAAGTGGATGAAATGCGGCATGTTGCGGAATTTCCGGTACAGGCGTTGGACTTGGCATGCGGACGCGGACCAAATCCGCATCGTCGATCGTGGCAGGTTAGGGCCCTGGAAGGAACCCGAAGGGCGCACTTATATATGTATCCCGGCGCCAGGGGCACCTGAAATCGATGACAGCCTTTCTGCATGGCAAATAATGGCCAAAAAAACCTGTCCGGTTAAGCGCTTGCGCGCTTGCCTTCTGCTGCCGCGATGCATAGGTTCTGCCGCTTCGCAAAACGCGCCCGTAGCTCAGCTGGATAGAGCACCAGACTACG
>DATJDE010000381.1:0-7259 GCA_035497595.1 Rhizomicrobium sp.
GGCGGCAACTATATGCATTACGAGACTTACGAAGAATATTACGTCTTCATCAATACGCTAAGTGCGCTTGCGGCCAATGCCATTGTCAGCGGTACGACGGGAAACCCCGGTAGCCCGCCTTATGTAGCAGGCGTAACAGACAACACCAATTGCCTGCGCAGCGGCACGCAATATGGCAATCCAAATTACACGGCGCCAGTTCTGGGTTGCATCTATATCGACCCCAATCCGATCGACAAGGTGAACGGGCAGGGCCACAACTACTTCCTGAGCAAAAACCCCTATGTGCTCAATTCCTACGCGTTGTTTGGTGAGGCCTATTACAACATCACGCAGGATTTGAAGCTGACGGGCGGCTTGCGCTGGACCGAAGATCGCAAACACGCACCGCAAATCCCCAGTGAACTTCTCGTTGCAAACACTTCTGGCTACCCGGCGCTCGCTCCGGTCGATCAGCAGTGGGATCAGTTCACGGGCCGCGTGGCCGCGAACTGGACACCGAAACTAGACTTTACAGATCAGACGCTGGTCTATGGGTCTTATGCGCATGGTTATAAAGCCGGTGGCGCCAATCCTCCGCAGCCGCGCATCGTCGTACAGGGCGATGTCGGCGGGCCGCAATCGGGAAAGGCGACCATTCACCCAGCTACCTTCAAGCCGGAGTTTGTGGATGCGTTCGAACTCGGAACCAAAAACACCATGCTTGATGACGCGTTGACGCTGAACGCGAGCGCTTTCTATTACAACTATACCGATTACCAGATTTCCGAGATCGTGGACCGCACGGCGGTCAACCAGAATTTTGATGCACATATCAAGGGTGCCGAACTCGAAATGGTTTGGGAGCCGACGCCGGGTCTGCGCTTCAATCTGGGTGCGGGCTATGAGGACGCGAGGCTGGCCAAGGGATCAAAAGCCATTGATCTGATGGATCGTACGGCAGGAAACCCCGATTGGATGGTCGTCAAGCCATTTCCGACCAACAGCTCAAACTGCGTGATCCCCATCAGCCTGTATGTGAACCGCAACGCCTACGCAGTATGCGAGCAGTATCACACGCATGTCACCGCGATTCCGGGCTTTGACACGACGGCGGCGAACAATGGCGAGGGTTTTTACAAAGACTTGAGCGGCAACATGCTGCCGAATGCGCCGCCTTACACCATGTCGTTCGGCGCACAATATTCCTTGCCGGTGTCGAGCGATTGGGCTGCAACAGCGCGGGCCGATGTCTATTGGCAGGCCGATTCCTGGTGGCGGGTCTTTAATGATCTCAGTTACGACAAGCTGCATGGCTATTCGAACCTGAACCTCACCCTCATTTTGACAAATCAGGGCGGCTGGCAGGTGATGCTCTATGACAAGAACGTGTTGAACACCACCGCGATTACCGGCGCGTTTCTCAACAGCGATGATACCAGCCTGACCACCAATGTCTTTCTGACGGATCCGAACCTGTTCGGCATCCGCGTGACGAAGAACTGGTGAGCGCGATGGAAAAGATGCTTCTCTTCAAACGAATGTCATGGCCCGCAAATGCGGGCCACCCAGGTAACGCCAGCTGGGTGGTGACAGATTCGCCAAGATATTTTCCCTGCTTATTGGCTCATGGGCGGCATCAACTGGGTGGCCCGCATTTGCGGGCCATGACAGAGGATTTTTTGACGAAGAACGCTCTCACGGGGGGAATTTTACAATGAGCGAATTGATCGATACGCGCGCCAATCAGGAAAATTTCCGCTGGCAGCTTCTCACAACCGTCAGCGCGCTTGCGCTACTGACGCTGGTCGGCGCGGCAGGCGATGCCAACGCGCAGACGCAGGACCGCCCCACTGTCTGGGTCGAAATCGGCGGGCAACTGGAAAGCATGACCGCGCGCAAACCGTTCGCGCCAGCTTTCACCGATTCACTTGTCGCGGCGGGCTTCGTCAATCCCACGGTTGTTCAACGGTCTCCCCGCCACAGTATTGGCGGAGAGGCAAAAATCACCTTTGCACCGGAAGGAACCGATTGGACGTTCTCGGCGTCAGTCTTGTATGGCCGGTCCAGCGGCAACAGACACCTTCACGAGCAGACGTATGCTATCCGCTCGAAATATCTGCTTGGGGTGAAGGGGCCGGTTAAGGCCGACCCGAAGTTCAATAATCTGTCCGATACCACTGCGAAGCATAATGAGAGCCACACAGTTCTCGACTTCCAGGTGGGAAGGGACGTCGGCGTTGGCATGTTCGGCCCGGGAGGCCAATCCGTTCTCGGTGCTGGCCTGCGCTTTGCGCAATTCAGCGACCAGTCCAGCGTCCGCATACAGGGGCGCCCCAATGTGACTGTCACGAAGCCCCCCTTCCTTGGGGGCTACTACCCGCAATACGAATTCGATCAGTATGACACCACGGGGCATGCAAGCCGCAGTTTCCGTGGGCTCGGGCCATCCCTTTCATGGGATGCATCCGCGCCTGTTTTACACAACCCGGAAGGCGCGGATGTCACCTTCGACTGGGGCTTAAACGCCGCCCTGTTGTTCGGACGTCAGCGCGCCGATGTCGATCATCAAACGGTGCATATGCATAACATCGTCAAATTCGGAAAGAAGATTTATCCCGTCTATTCCCCGCACACAGGGGTATCGGCGCGCGCCCGTTCTGTCATTGTGCCCAATCTTGGCGCCTTCGCGGGGCTATCGCTCAAATTTCCCAACGCCAAAGTCAGCCTTGGTTATCGGGCCGATTTCTTTTTTGGCGCGGTGGATGACGGTATCGATGCGCGGGAGACCTCCGATCGCAGCTTCCACGGCCCCTTCGCCAAGATCAGCATCGGGTTGGGCGGCTAGGTGCTCAGCCCCAGGGTGTGATGCAGGGGAGGGGCTTGAATGGCTCTCGAATAAGGAAGCTCGGGCGGAGGGGGCTTGCGCGCTTCCTTTGCTATTCGAGGATCAGGGGCCTAGGGTACCGTTATCTAACGGAAGGGCCGCTGTGAAAGATCTCTTCGATAAAATCGGGGATGCGCGCTCGCTCGCGCAGATGATGGTCGACACCAGCCGCGAGCCTTTGCTTGTTCTCGACGATAAGTTCGCCATTCTATTCGGGAGCGCATCGTTTTATCGGGGGTTTCAGCTGGCGCCCGAACATACGCGTGGGCGGCACCTTTTCGATCTGGACGATGGCGCCTGGAACCTGCCGGCGCTGCATAGTCTGCTGGAAGTGATCGTTTGCGGCGAAAAGCTTGTCGAGAGCTTTGAGATTGCGCACGAGTTCCCCCGCATTGGCCAGCGTATTTTGCTTCTTCATGCGCGCAATACCGGGGGCAAGCCGGTTCGGATGCTTTTGGAATTTGAGGATCTTACCGAGCGGCGGGCGGTGGAGAGCGAGCGCCAACATCTGAAAATACAGGCAGAAGAGCTGCTTCAGCATAAGGAAATGCTGCTCGAAGAAATGCAGCACCGCATCGTTAACAGCCTGCAGATTATCGCGAGCATTCTGATGATGAAGGCGCGGGCGGTGACGTCTGATGAAACGCGCCAGCATCTGCAAGATGCCCATCGCCGGGTTGTTTCGGTGGCGGCGGTGCAGCGCCATCTTCACAGCACTGGCAGCGGTGATCAGGTTGAGGTTGCGCCTTATCTGTCCAAATTATGCGCCTCGCTCACCCAATCGATGATCGGGGGGAGCCATCCCGCTGTCCTCAACGTCACTGCGGATGAAGGCCAGCTCGCATCTGCGGATGCAGTGAGTGTGGGCCTTATTGTGACCGAGCTTGTGATCAATGCGCTTAAACATGCGTTTCCCGACCAGAAGCTGTCGTCTGCTGTCACGGTCAGCTACCAGAGAAATGGCTCGGATTGGAAACTCACGGTCTCCGACAACGGCGTTGGCAAGCCGGAAGTCGTTGGGCCGCCTGCAAAGGGTGGGCTCGGAACAAGCCTGGTGACCGCGCTCGCCCATCAGCTTGATGCGCAGGTCGAAACGATCAGTGGCCCTGAAGGTTTGAGCGTGTCCATCACACACGCCACGTTCAATGCACGCACCCCGCTTGCTGCGTAAAGTCAGCTGTGCGAGAGGGCCGCGAGTTCCTGTAGCGCAGTCACCAAGTCCGAAGAATCATAGGGCTTAACGAGAAACCGGCTGTTTGTCGGTAAATCTTGTGCGTTTGGGAATACCTTACCGGAGGTCAGGACGAGCCGTATCGAGGGCCACCGCGATTGGATTGCCTTTACCAGCTTCAACCCGTCGATGGTGCCGGGCATGTTGATATCGGTGAAGACGCCCTGAATGTCGGTGCGACTTTCCAATATCCTGGTGGCAGCATCCGCATTGGCCGCTTCAAGGACCAGATAGCCAGCATCTTCGAGTATTGTGACGGCGCCCATCCGAATGATGGGTTCATCTTCCACGACCAGAATAATCAATTGGGTGGTTTCGGTTCCCATGTCCCCTTCGGCCTTATGTTTGGCGGTTGGTGCGATTAATAACGCAGGCGAGCAGGGTTCGATCCGGGTGGGACCAGACGCGCAATGGTGGTGCTTGTCAAATGCATGATGCGGCCAAATGCTGGCATGAGGTTGCGCACGCATCGCCTGTTTCAGCCACTGTTGGGGCATCAATTGCTATTTCTCGTATTGAGGCGGCAATCGTCCGGCTTGGTAGAGGAATGTGGGTTCTTCATCATACTCGCCAAGTTCCGAATCTCCGGAGGTCGAGAGCGCCATTACGCCGACTTTGGTGAGCGCCAGCCTTTCTGCCGTCCGCCGTGCAATCTCGGCGGATTTGCAGCGGATGGGTGTATCGGCTTTCAAACTATTGCCCCTGCCGGCGCTGAAGGACTGGACGAGGTACACCGTTTCTTGGGCCATGGCGTTTGTCCTTGTGGGCGCCAGGGATGCGCCGATTCGACTGCCCAATACGCGCCAGGAAGGCGGTACATGCAATCAGGAGACGTGCTATACCGTCCCCGATGGAGAAATCATGCAGCGAATGCCTCGAGCGTCTGATCTAACCGTTGCGGAACTTCTGTCTTTGCGGGACATCGTTGCTGGGAATTTTACCAGCAAGGCGACTGTTTCCGCGGCAAACAGGACAAAACTTCTGGAACTGGGCCTGATCCAATCTGCCATGGGTGGATTGATGGCGACGCCTGCGGGCAGAATCGTCGCACGTATGTGAGACGTGTCCTGCTGCGGGCCGTTCTCCTGTAGTTCAGGGGCCCCGGATCAGCAGCAGTTTTACGTCAAAATGGAGCAAGAATGGACGGACTTAGAAAGACGGCGTTCACGGATAGACTGGCGCAGGCGACCAAGGATCGGCAGGCCCAGCTTGCCAGGGCTTTGGCCAAATCCCCGGCCAACGATCCTGATTTTGCAAAACGTCAGGCGGAGCGCGCCGACGTGAAAGCCTCGCGGGAGGCCCGCGCTGTACAGCGCCAGGCGGCGAAGTTGGCTGAGGCCGAGGAACGCCTTGCCAAAAAGCTTGCGGATGACGCGGCGAAAATAGAGGCGGCTCAGGCTGCCGAGGCGGCGCATAAGGAGGCGCTGCGTGCGGCTGCCGAACGCACAGAGGCGCTGGCCATTGAACAAAAGGCCGTGCGGGACGCGCGCTATGCAAGCCGCAAGTCACGCCAGAAATAGGGCGTATGGCCTGATGAGCGGTCTATAAAGGTGGATCGCTCATTTTTGCGAAGACCTGAGCGTCCTTGTTGGTCTGCATTAATTTTGTAAGGCCGGGTGTTGTGGCAAGGCCAAGGCCGCCTGGCAGGCCCGTGTCGGGATCCGCATCGATTTTGCTGTAGCTCGCGGTCGTGATCTTGTCCCACCGTCCCGAGGGGGTCTTGATTTCGAGGCTGGCCACCGTCGCTTTCAGCACCAGGCGCACAATGGCGATGGTGCGCGCCGACGGTTTGGTGAGGCTTGGATGCCCGCCGATCAGTTGCCACCCATTGGCAAGCGCCCATGTGGTCAGGTCTTCTTTTGTCATCTCAAAATCCCGCACATGGCATTGGGCGCCCGTTTCTGGGCAGACTATAAAGCTCTCAGACGCATTGGCGGAATAAATCTTAGCTCGGCAAGGCGCCACGTGATGCGGCCCTGCGAAGAGCGGCCGGGAGATGGGGTATCACGCGGGCAGTGCTTTGCCGCGAAAACTCTTCAACACGCCTTCAGCATTTTCGAAGCAATCGCGCCCGGGCGGCGTGGTCTCGATCCGCGTGATCACCAGCTTCAGGCCGGCGCGTGTTTCGGCAAGCTTTACCTGCAAGGCTTCCACCTCTGCCAGCTTCTTGCGCAGTTCGGCCAGTGCCCTGTCGTGGCCGTGGGGTGCTTCGCCTTCCCGCGGGATAAAGGCGCGGATCTCGGCCAACGAGAAACCGGCCTGCTGGGCCAGGTTGATCAGCTCAAGGGCCTGTCTGGCGCGCTGCGAATATTGCCGATAGCCGTTTGCCTTGCGATCGACCGCGCCGATCAGCCCCTCTGCTTCATAGAAGCGGATTTTTGACGGTGCCAACCCTGTCTGCCGCGCCAGCTCGCCGATCCTCATCATCGTTCACAGTCTTCCGCTTGACCTTAAAGCTAACTTTAACTGTAGAGCTACGCCGACATCCATTCAACGGTGCCCCGGTGACCCCTTTCGAGCCTCTTACGCTGCCCAATGGAAGCATCCTTCAAAACCGCATCGCCAAGGCGGCGATGGAGGAAAACATGGCCGATGCCGCCCATGCGCCGTCCACCGACCTGATGCAGCTCTATACCGCCTGGGCGCAAGGCGGCGCAGGTTTGATTTTGACCGGCAATGTGATGATCGATCGCCGCGCGATGACCGGGCCGGGCGGTGTTGTGCTTGAAGACGACAGCAATCTTCCCGCGTTCCGCCAATGGGCGCGGATCGGTCAGGCCAAAGGGGCGCAGATGTGGGTACAGCTCAACCACCCTGGCCGCCAAGTCATGAAAAATATGGGGCAGGAGACCTGGGCGCCGTCCCCCGTGGCGCTTGATCTTGGAAAATTCTCGAAGATGTTTGCCACACCCAAGGCAATGACGGAGCAGGAGATCCACGAGGTTATCGGCCGCTTTGCCGATGCTGCGCGGATTGCCGAACAGGCGGGCTTTGCCGGTGTTCAGATTCATGCGGCGCATGGCTATCTGATCAGCCAGTTTCTATCGCCACTGACCAACCGGCGGGAGGATCGCTGGGGTGGTGCGCTCGAGAACCGCGCACGGATTCTGCTTGAGACGGTGAAGGCGGTGCGGTGCGCGGTGTCGCCCACATTCTGCGTCG
>DATJDE010000382.1:0-18702 GCA_035497595.1 Rhizomicrobium sp.
CGCCAGCGCCACCGGCTGGCGCACATTCAAAATCTGATAAGGCGCCATGCCGGTGATCGCCAGCGACATCAGCATGTACAGAACGGTGCAGATCAACAGCGACCCCAGAATGCCGATCGGCATATTGCGCTGCGGATTACGCGTTTCCTGCGCCGCAACCGACACCGCATCGAACCCGATATAGGCAAAGAACACGATGCCCGCGGCCCGCAGCACGCCGCTCCAGCCAAAATGCCCGAACTCGCCGGTATTGGGCGGAATGAAGGGCGTGAGATTATCGGCAGACATATATTGCAACCCGAAAACAATCACGAGAACCACGACAATCAACTTCAGCAGGACCATGATTCCGTTGAACGTCGCCGATGCGCGAATGCCGATGACCAGCAGCGCCGTCAGCCCGGCAACCAGAATGGCCGCTGGCAGGTTGATGAGGTGGCCGGTCCAGACCAGCGAATGATCCGCCAGCATCTCAATGGGCGGGGCGCTGAGCGCAGGCGATAAATTGATCCCCATATCTTTCATCAGCCCGTCAAAATACCCGCTCCAGCCTACCGCCACCGCCGATGCGGCGGCGAGATATTCAAGGATCAAATCCCAGCCGATGATCCAGGCCATGAACCGCCCCAGCGTCGCATAGGTATAGCTATAGGCGCTGCCCGCCACGGGGATCATGGCGGCGAATTCGGCATAGCAGAGCCCGGCCAGCAAACAGCCAAAGCCCGCAATGGCATAGGAGATCACCACCCCAGGCCCGGCGTAATTTGCTGCCGCCTGCCCGGTACTGACAAAAATCCCCGCCCCAATCACAGCCCCGATCCCCAGCGAGATCAGATGCACTGGCCCAAGGGCACGGCGCAATTCCGGCTGTTGCTCAAAGTCACGGATGTCGATTGGCGCACGCGTCATCAAGGCCCCCATCTGGTTGGCCTGCTGGCCGAACCGGCTGATTTGCGCGCACTGTTACACGAGTGAAAATCATGCGCCAGCTATCCCGGCATCGCGCCAGCAAGACCGAGCGCCAGAGCCCCGCGCCTGCTAGCCGGTCCCACGCCGGGCAGGGCTACACAAGCCGATACACGCTCGTCTGCCTGATCTCGCGGTCTTCCAGTTCTCGCGTCGTCTGCACATTATACGTCGCAAGTTTCTCGACGCCGGATTTGGGAAAATAGCTCCGCCCCGGATCGCCCAGAAACACAGCCGCGCCAGCCCCCGAGCAATCCCGCAACCACGCCAGCAACCGCTCCGCAAGCGGCCGCTCGTAACACATGTCACCCACCAGCAGGACATCCCAGACACAGGCCCGTCCGATGACATCGTCAACCGTTGCCTCCACATGCACAGCGTTGACCCGCGCATTGAGCCCGATGGCGGCAACGGCAAACGCATCAATATCCGCCGCCAGCACGGTGCGCGCGCCTGCCATTGCGCAGGCAATCGCAATCAGCCCGGAGCCCGCTCCGAAATCCAGTACCTGTTTGCCCGCCACCAGTTCGGGATGGTCGAGAATATAGCGCGCCAAAGCCTGCCCCCCTGCCCAGGCAAAAGCCCAATAGGGCGGGGGCACGCCCATCTGTTCGAGCTCTTCTTCGGTCTTGCGCCACAGCGGCACGACCTCTGTCGCCAGATGCAGCCGGATTTCCGGTATCAGGGGCGGGGCGATAAGTTCTGTGTTGTCGTGAATAAATTGCGCCGGGTCAGATGTCATGCCGCCTGCGGTTCTGGCCGCGATGTCGCCATCGCCAGCACCGTCGCATAGCTTTTTTGAATTTCCATTTGCGGCCCAAATCCCTTGGCCAGAAGCAGTGCATGCAGCTTCGGCAGGTTGTAACACGGCACATACATCAGCAGATGATGATCGACGTGATAGTTCACCCAATAGGGCGCGAGAAATGCCCGCGCAGGCCAATTGGCATAAGTCGTGCGGGCGCTACGAAACACATCGTCATTATCCGGCACCACCGCATGTTCGGCGATGTTGCGCAGCCGCGTTACCGCCATCTGCCACGTCAGCAGCGGCAACAGCCAGAACATCAAATAGTAATGCGGCTTGCCAAACGCCGTGAACAACCCGAGCAAAACCAGATTGACAAAAGTCTGCCGCCCCAACCGCGTGCGAAAGGTCCGCAACTTTTCCCCAAGCGTCGCCCCCGCAAACGCCCGCGTCACCTGAAACGCGCGCTGCTTATAGCCCGTCTGCCCCGTCAGATCGCGCACCATCTTGCGCCACAAACTCTGCCGCGTAATCGGAAACGGCGCGGACAAAATCAAATCCGGGTCATCGGGTTGCTGCGTGGAACGGTGATGTTTCAAATGATAATGCCGATAGGCAATCGTCTCCGCAAACACCGGAAAAGCACAAAGCCACTGGCTCGCCCATTCGTTGAACGCCGGCGTTTTCATCAACACATGATGCGCCCCGTCATGCATCAAAATCGCCAACCCCAATTGCCGCGTGCCGATAATGGCAACCGCCAGAACAAAGGTGAGTGGGTTCGGCCACAGCGCATACAGCGCCATCGCCGCCCCAATCACAGCCCAGGCATGGACAATGCACAAAAGCCCCGTCAGGTCAGAACGGGCGCGCACCTGCGCAAGTTCCGCAGGGGTAAAGACGGTTGCAGGGTTAAAGCGGGCGACATTCATGGGCGCATTATACCCCAGCCGCGTGCCCGCGTAGAGCGCTCAAAAGAGTTTCGCCGCCTGGAAAATCAGCACACCCATCCACACTTCGCAGACAAGCTGCACCAAAAGCGCCGAAAACCTCAGATTTATGGCCAAGGCCGAACCGGAGGCGATGTGCACCAGCGATTGCGCCACCCGCGCCCCTACCGTCACCATGGCCAGCATGTTGAAGGTGGCGCTATCCAGCCCCGCCACCCAACCCGCCAGCACCAGCGCCGCAAACACCGGCAGGTTCTCCACCGTGTTCACATGGGCGCGATTGATCCGCCAATACGAGTCGCTGCCATGCGGGGTGCCCGCGGGAAAATCGGTGATCTGCACTTTGCCGCTCACCAGCAGCAGCGCCCTGTCCGCCAGGATCATGACAACCAGCACAATCGCCCACAGCGCATAAAAAGTGAGCGCGATGACAGATTGCGGAATGACAATGCTTTCCATTTTCCCCTCCCAGACTCAGATCTACTGAAAAAATGTTGCCACAAATAACGCCGCCGCGACGAGTGCCCCGGTATCCCGGTTGGAACGGAACAATGCGAGGCAAAGCCCCACATCGTCCGTCCGTAGCCGCTTCACCTGCCAGAACAGATGCAAGGCAGGCAGAAGCATGAGCGCCAGAAACAGCGGCCCCAACAGTTCGCAAAGTCCGGCAGTCGCCATCAGCGCAAACGCCGCCGCATAGAACAACAAAATCCAGCGCGGAGAGTCCGTCCCAAACAGCCGCGCGGTCGATTTCACGCCAATCAGCGCATCGTCTTCCACATCCTGATGGGCGTAGATGGTGTCGTAGCCCAGCGTCCAGAAAAAGCAGCCCGCATAAAGAATGAGCACGGCGGCATCCACCCGCCCGGTCTGGGCCGCAAATCCCAGCAGCGCGCCCCAGTTGAAGGTCAGCCCCAGCCAAGCCTGCGGCCACCAGGTGATGCGCTTCATAAAGGGATAAATTGCCACCAAAATCAGCGAGCCCGCGCCCAGCCAGATGGCAAAACTGTTGAACTGCAACAGAATGACCAGCCCAACCAGACATTGCAGCGCCAGAAACAGCAGCGCCTTGCGCACACTGATAGCGCCGCTCGCCACAGGCCGCGCGGCAGTGCGGGCAACTTTCGCGTCGATGTCCCGGTCCACAATATCGTTGAAGGTGCAGCCCGCGCCGCGCATCACAATCGCGCCCACGCCAAACAGCACGACAAACCAAAGGTCGGTCCAGCCCTCAAACGCGCGCCCTTGCGCCGCCGCCCCCATCAAAAGCCCAAACACCCCCGGCCAGAACAAGAGCCAGGTGCCAATCGGCCGGTCCAGCCGCATCAACCGCAAATAAGGCTGAAGGGCAGGGGGCATCCGCTCCACCCAGGAACGCGGCACAGCATCGGTGGTCTTCAGGGCTTGCGTGACTTGCGGTTTGGGGGCCATGCGTGGTGCAACTCAAAACGAAACATCCACCGCTTCATACGACCAATGCCCCAACCCGTCGAACCCTCCCCCTTGCGGGGAGGTCGACGCGCAGCGAAGCGAGCCCATGCCCGACCTCACAGAATCCGGCGGCAACCCCCGCCTTCGCGTCGAAGTCCCCCCTCGGCCCGCAGGTAAAGCTCACGCCCAGCCTCGGCCTCAGATCACTCATATGTCATGGCCCGCCAAGTGCGGGCCACCCAGGTGACACGAGCCCTGCTGCGCGAAAGTTTAGCGCGCTTCGTCTGGAATCCCACCCATCAAATGCCGATAGGCAAAAACCTGCGCGCTCACAATCGCACCATAGTTGAACACCAGCAGCAGAAAATAGGACGGCACCAACCAGAACGCATTGTCTTTCAGTTTCGCAATCGCCATGGCCTTGCTTGCGATCACCTCCTGCACCGTCCCGCTCATCTGGCCGAGAGATGTCATTCCGGTTGAACCAAGCAAAACGCCAAATATCAAACTCGGTGCAAAAACAACGAGTGTGACGGCAAAAATCCGCCAGAAATTACCTTTGGAAAGCTGCCACGCGCGGCGCAAACCCAAGCGTTCGGCATTTATAACTGGCGCCAAAAAGAAAGACTGTCGCAACAACACATACAGACCACCAAGACACGCCGCGAAAATTCCCGCCAATGTCAGCACACCGATCATCAACGCCGCCGTGCCGGAAGGATGGTTCTGGGGCGTGGTGCCCGTGACTTTGGTAACGATCACGGCAGTCACAATGGCCAGGACAAAAACGACCATGAGCGCCATCAGCAAAATCAGAATGATAACCGCGAATGCACCCGAGAGCCGCCACACCGGTTTGCCCAACGAGAAATAGCCAAATCGCGGTGCCGGGCGCAGACCAAGCAGATATTGTGCAACGCCCGTCACCATCATGCAGGTCAACACCAGCACAGCAATGATATAGGGAAGCAGTATCATCCAGCTTTGACCAATGGCTTCGTGATCTCCCACCACCAATTTTGGATAAAGATCGTTCAGCGCGATGGTTTGGAAAACAGTCAAACCGATCAGCAGCAAGGCTGGCAGCCAAAGCAGTCTGACAAGACCGGGAAAATTTCGAACCGCAAATCCATAAGCATGACGGATCGTCTGCCCAACCGGTATCTTCTCCATCCCGCCCATCCCTATCTCAGCCACGCAACCATTAAACACTCCGTGTGCTATCGAACACCTCCAAACCGGGCGTATAATGTGCACAGACAGGCAGGGGGAGAGAGGGTGGGGGTACCCCGTCTCCCAAAAAAGCGAAAACAAATAGAGGTGCGAAGAAAGGCGCCATCCCCCAGATATCGAAATTACGGACTGCGAAAATCGCACGCATCGCCGCTTGCGGTCCCACCGTTCAGTCCCTAAATACCCAAAACCTGAATGCTCGGTTCAGTATTCACAGTGACAACAAGGGGGCTTTGTCGGCCCCCACGGTGAGGAGGCGAAAGATGTCCATTCCGCAATCGGCGGGTGGCCCAATCGGGTCACGCGACTCTCTCGTGCACTATCTCGCCGAAGGCTCAAAACCGCGCGCCGACTGGCGCATCGGCACCGAGCACGAAAAATTCGTCTACGACCCGCGCACCTTCAAGCCTGTGCCTTATGAAGGCACCCCCGGCATCCGCGCCCTGCTCGATGGCATGAAGCGCTTCGGATGGGCTCCGGTGCTCGAAGGCGACAACATCATCGGGCTGACGCAAGACGGGGCCTCCTTAAGCCTCGAACCCGGCGGCCAGTTCGAACTCTCCGGCGCTCCGCTCAAAACCGTCCACGAAACCTGCGCCGAGGTGAACACCCATCTCGAACAGGTGCGCGAAGTGGCGGGGGAATTGAATGCCTGCGTTCTGGGGCTCGGCTATGCGCCGAACTGGGGCCTCGACGATGTGCCGCAAATGCCCAAGGGCCGCTACGACATCATGCGCCGCTACATGCCAAAGGTCGGCGGCTATGGGCTGGAGATGATGTTCCGCACCTGCACCGTGCAGGTGAATCTCGATTTCGGTTCCGAAGCAGACATGGTCAAAAAATTCCGCGTCGGCCTCGCGCTGCAACCGGTGGCCACGGCGCTGTTCGCAAACTCCCCCTTCCGCGAAGGCCGCCCCAACGGATTTCTCTCTTATCGCAGCCACATCTGGACAGATGTGGATAATGCGCGCGCAGGCATGTTGCCCTGGGTGTTTGAAGACGGCATGGGCTTTGAACGCTATGTCGATTATGTGCTCGATGTGCCGATGTATTTCGTCTACCGCGACGGCAAATATATCGACGTGTCCGGCAAAAGCTTCCGCGATTTCCTCGCCCACAAAATTCCCGAAGTCGCCCATATCGAGCCCACTATGGCCGATTGGGCCGATCATCTGACGACGATCTTCCCCGAAGTGCGGCTCAAGAAATTCCTCGAAATGCGCGGCGCCGATGGCGGAAGCTGGCGCCGCATCTGCGGCCTGCCCGCGCTATGGACCGGAATCTACTACGACCAGACCGCGCTCGATGCCGCCTGGGATCTGGTGAAAGACTGGACCACCGAAGAACGCTGGGCCATGCGTGACGCCGTACCGAGGCTGGGCTTCAAAACACCGTTCCGGTCACAGACAATTGGCGACCTCGCCAAACAAATGCTCAAAATCTCCGCCGAAGGCCTGCGCCGCCGTGCGCAAGGCGATGCCATTGGCACAACAGAAGAAGGCTTCCTGAACCCGCTGATGGAAGTCGCGGACCGCGGCTACACCCGCGCCGAAGAACTGCTCGAACGCTATTACGGCGCCTGGAAAGGCGACCTGCGCCCCTTATTCAAGGAATATAATTTCCTCTGAGCCTAAGCCGTAAGCCTGGCGGGCAACACAAACCCGCCAACCCCATCGCGCCCAATCGCCTCCACCCACACAACCGCCGAAGCGGGCAGGGCGGCATATAAATGCGGAAACAACGCCCCATCGCGCGACGGTTCAAATTTCAAATCCGCGCGCAAGCCATCCGCATTAACGGCAACCAGAACAAGATCGTCCGCATCGGCATAATAGCGCGCAAGCGTACCCGCCAGTTGTTCGGCAGTGGAGAAGTGCAAAAAACCATCCGCCTGATCTTTGGCCGAGCCGGAATAGGCGCCCGCTTTCGCCGCCGCCTCCCAATCTGCGCGATGGCAGATTTTGAAAATCAGGCTCACGCCGCCTGCGCCGTGCCGCCAACCGTCAGCCCGTCGATGCGCAAGGTCGGCTGGCCCACGCCCACGGGCACGCTCTGCCCGTTCTTGCCGCACACGCCAACGCCGGTATCGAGCTTCATGTCATTGCCGATCATGGTCACGCGCTGCATCGCTTCCGGCCCATTACCGATCAGCGTTGCGCCCTTGATCGCAGGCCCGATTTTACCGTTCTCGATCAGATAGGCCTCTGTACAGGAGAACACGAACTTGCCGCTGGTGATGTCCACCTGACCGCCGCCAAAGTTCACCGCATAAATACCTTTGTTGACGCTTGCGAGAATCTCCTCCGGCGCATGATTGCCGCCCAGCATGTAGGTGTTGGTCATGCGCGGCATCACCGAATGGGCATAGGATTGGCGCCGCCCATTGCCGGTGGCAGCCACACCCATCAATCGGGCGTTCTGCCGGTCCTGCATGAAGCCCTTCAAAATCCCGTCCTCGATCAGCACAGTGCGCGAGGTAGGCGTGCCCTCATCATCAATGCTGAGCGAGCCGCGTCGCCCATCCATCGTGCCGTCATCCACCACTGTCACGCCGGGGGCCGCCACACGCTGGCCCATAAGGCCGGAGAAGGCGCTGGTCTTTTTACGGTTGAAATCGCCTTCCAGCCCATGGCCCACCGCCTCATGCAACAGCACGCCCGGCCAGCCCGGCCCCAGCACCACATTCATCTCACCGGCAGGGGCAGGCACGGAGGACAGGTTCACCACCGCCTGCCGCAACGCTTCATCCACCGCCGCATGCCAATAATCGGCGGCAAGATAGGTCTCATAGCCGCCGCGTCCGCCGCCGCCATAATTGCCTGCCTCCTGGCGCCCGTTCTCTTCCACCACCACCGAGACGTTCAGCCGGACCAGCGGGCGGATGTCCCGAAAGGTCTCCCCGCCGGGGCGCAGAATCTCCACATGTTGCCACTCCCCCGCCAGCGAACAGGAGACTTGCTTCACCCTTGGGTCGCGTGAGCGGGCGTATTCGTTCATTTCCTGGAGCAGCGACACCTTGGCCTCAAAGCTGGCCGTGCCCAGTGGATCAAGCTCTGTATAGAGCCGCGTATTGGTCCGCTGCGGTGGCAAAGCGAGTGACCCCGCATGGCCATTCGCGACCGCCTTCACCGTGTCTCCGGCGCGCCGAATCGCGTCTTCGGAAAGCTCCGAGGCATGGGCGTAGCCGGTCGCTTCCCCGGCCACAGCACGCAGGCCAAAGCCCTGCATCGTGTCAAAAGTGGCGGCTTTCAGCCTTCCATCGTCGAAGGCGAACGATTCGCTCTGGCGATATTCCAGATAGAGCTCCCCGTCATCGGCTCCCGTCAGCGAGCTGTCGACCAGCCCCTGAACGCGCCCCCGGTCCATGCCGGTACGGTCAAAAAACAGGTCCGATGCCATCTGAATCTCCGATTGTTCTCTCCCAAATATAGTAGCTTTTTGTGGCCTTGCAGGAAGCCGCCAAGCCCTTAAAACCGCATGGGAATTTCCGTGTGCCACAAGGTCGCAATGACTTCACCTACCCCCCGCGCGTAAATCAATCTTGGAATCGGGGGTTAGTGGTCACCTTTCCCGTGGCTGCCGACTGTTTTGCGAGGTCGTGGGATGTTCCTCAGAAAATTTACGGTTGCAGCTAGTGGCCTCATGGCAGGTCTGCTGGCATCTACGGTGGCGGCGTTCGCCAACCCGCAACCATGGCAAATGGGCTTTCAAGAGGCGGCCACGCCCGTCATGGAGCGGATCGAGGATTTTCATCGCCTCCTGCTCTACATAATTGTGGCGATCTGTATTCTTGTGCTGTTGCTGATCGGCTGGATCGTGGTGCGCTACAACCAGCGTCGCAATCCGGTGCCCAGCAAGACTGCGCACAACGCCGTGATCGAAGTGATCTGGACGATCGTGCCGGTGATCATTCTGGTGATCGTCGCCATTCCGTCCTTCAAGCTGCTCTACTATCAAGCGGCGATCCCGCCGGCCGACATCACGATCAAGGCCATCGGCAAGCAGTGGTTCTGGTCCTATGAATATCCGGCCGCGAACATTGTGTACGATTCGCTCGGCCTGTCGGATGCGGATGCCGTCAAACAGAACAAGCCGCGCCTTCTGGGCGTCGACAATCCCATCTATGTGCCGGTGAACGCGGTCGTGGAAATCGTCACCACAGGGGCCGATGTGATTCACTCCTGGGCGGTTCCGGCCTTCGGCGTAAAGATGGACTCGGTCCCCGGTCGTCTGAACCACACCTGGTTCAAGGCCACGAAGGAAGGCGTCTATTACGGCCAATGCTCTGAACTTTGCGGCGCGCGCCACGCCTACATGCCGATTGAAGTGCATGTGGTCAGCCAGGCCGCTTATGATCAATGGTTGGCAGCCGCGAAAAAGAAGTTCGCTGCCATCCAGCCTGAAACCAACGTCGCTCAGCTCGCGAAATAACAAGGACGAAGACTATGGCTGATCTGGCCCACGCTCACGCCGCCGACCATCCGACCGGATGGCGCCGCTACGTCTATTCGACGAACCACAAAGACATCGGCGTGATGTATCTGGCGTTCTCGATGTTCGCGGGGATTATTGGCGGCCTTCTCTCCATGGCGATGCGCGCGGAGCTGATGGAACCGGGGATGCAGATCTTCGGCGATCCGCACGTCTTCAACGTGTTCGTGACCAATCACGGCCTGATCATGATCTTCTTCATGATCATGCCGGCCATGATCGGCGGTTTCGGCAACTGGCTGGTGCCTCTGATGATCGGCGCGCCGGACATGGCGTTCCCGCGGATGAACAACATTTCGTTCTGGCTGCTGCCGTTCTCCTTCGCCCTGCTGTTGCTCAGCATGTTCGTGGAAGGTGACAGCGGCGGGCTCGGCTCGGGTGGCGGCTGGACAATGTATGCCCCGCTTTCGACCTATGGCTCGCCTGGGCCGGCGATGGATCTGGCCATCTTCGCGGTGCATATCGCGGGTGCGTCCTCGATCCTTGGCGCGATCAACTTCATCACCACCATCTTCAACATGCGTGCGCCGGGCATGACCCTGCACAAGATGCCGCTGTTCGTGTGGTCGATCCTCGTCACCGTCTTCCTGCTGCTGCTCTCGCTGCCGGTTCTGGCTGGTGCCATCACCATGCTGCTGACCGACCGCAATTTCGGCACCAGCTTCTTCAATCCGTCAGGTGGCGGCGACCCGGTGCTCTACCAGCATCTGTTCTGGTTCTTCGGCCATCCCGAAGTGTACATTCTGATCCTGCCGGGCTTCGGCATGGCCAGCCACATCATCTCGACCTTCTCCAAGAAGCCGGTCTTCGGTTATCTCGGCATGGCCTATGCGATGGTGGCCATCGGCTTCATCGGCTTCCTGGTCTGGGCGCACCACATGTACACGGTGGGTCTGACGGTCGACACCAAGGCGTACTTCGTCTTCGCCACCATGGTCATCGCGGTGCCAACCGGCATCAAGATCTTCTCCTGGATCGCGACGATGTGGGGCGGCAGCCTTGAATTCAAAACACCCATGCTGTGGGCCATCGGCTTTGTGTTCCTGTTCACCGTCGGCGGTGTGACGGGCGTGGTGCTGGCCAATGCCGGTGTCGACGTTTCGCTGCAGGATACCTATTACGTGGTGGCGCATTTCCATTACGTGCTCAGCCTCGGCGCCGTGTTCACCATCTTCGCGGGCTTCTACTTCTGGTTCCCGAAGATGAGCGGCTACATGTACAGCGAATTCCTCGGCAAGCTGCACTTCTGGATCACGTTCATTGGCGTGAACCTCGCCTTCTTCCCGATGCATTTCTTGGGCCTTGCCGGTATGCCACGCCGTTATGTGGACTATCCGGATGCGTTTGCGGGCTGGAATTTCGTCTCCTCGATCGGTGCGTTCATCGCTGGTGCCGGCACGCTGATCTTCTTCGTGATGCTGGCCGAAGCCTTCATGCGCAAGCGCGTCGCTGGCGACAATCCGTGGGGTCCGTATGCGACCACGCTGGAATGGACCCTGTCGTCGCCGCCGCCGTTCCACCAGTTCTCGGAACTGCCGCGCATTGCAGAGGACCAGCACTAAGTCATGAGCTCCGTCGGCCTCCTTGATCACCAACGGTCGGTTGCGACGACCGGCGATTATTTCGCGCTGCTAAAGCCGCGCGTGATGTCGCTCGTGATCTTCACGGGGCTGGCGGGCATCGTGGCGGCCCCCGGTGGCATTCATCCGATGGTGGGCTTTATTGCGTTGCTCTGCATCGCGGTGGCTGCGGGTGCCTCCGGCGCCCTCAACATGGCCTATGAGGCGGACATCGATGCGGTGATGGCCCGCACCGCAACCCGGCCCATTCCCATGGGGCTCGTCGACCGTAGCGAGGCGCTCGCCTTTGGGTGGACATTGTCGGTCGCGTCCGTCGCCATGATGGGCCTGTTCGTAAACCTGGTGGCTGCCGTTCTGCTGGCCTTCACGGTCTTCTTTTACGTTGTCGTTTATACCCTCGGCCTCAAGCGCCGCACGCCGCAGAACATTGTGATCGGCGGCCTCTCCGGTGCTCTACCGCCCGCCATTGGCTGGGCCGCGGTCACAGGCTCCCTGTCGCTTGCCCCCATCCTTATGGTGGCGATCATCTTCATGTGGACCCCGCCGCATTTCTGGGCGCTGTCTCTCTATCGGTCCGAAGATTATGCCCGTGCTGGCGTGCCCATGCTGCCGGTGGTGCGCGGCAAGCCGGTCACCCGCGCGCATATTCTTGCCTATTCTCTGCTGCTCGCGCCGCTGGGCGTGTTGCCTGCTTTCATCGGGCTGGGCGGGGCACTCTATATGGTGCTCTCGGTCGGTTGCGGTGGTTGGTTTGTCTGGGAAGCGATTGCGACGTACCGCGAAAAGGACGATGTGCGCGAACCTGCCGCGCGCCGCCTGTTCCTCGCATCGCTGGCCTATGTGTTCCTTCTCTTCGCAGCCCTGATCGCCGAACGGCTGATCGGGATGCCGCCCTTCGCCAATTTGATATGATGGCGGGCAATGGGGCGGGACGATGAGATCAGACGGGAATGTGAAGAGGCGAGGGCGCGGCGCGGCCGCAATGTTGCGCTCGCACTCGTGCTTTTCGGTCTCGTGGTACTTTTCTTTATAATGACGCTGATACGGGTCAAGCCCTAGGCAGAAGGCAAACGAACATGGCGCACGCAGAAGTCAAACACGATTATCATCTGGTCGATCCGAGCCCGTGGCCCTTCACAGGCTCTCTTGGCGCCTTTGTGATGATGGTCGGCGCGGTGTTCTGGATGCACGCCGATTACACCGGTTTCTGGGGCCTGCCGGTCAATGGCCAGCCCTGGATTTTCGCCGTCGGTCTGGCACTTGTGCTCTACACGATGGCCGGGTGGTGGCGCGACGTCATCAAGGAATCGGTTGTTCTGGGGGCGCATACCCCGGTGGTGAAGCTGCACCTGCGCTACGGCATGGTGCTGTTCATCTCGTCCGAAGTGATGTTCTTCGTCGCCTGGTTCTGGGCCTATTTCAACTCGGCGATTTTCTATCACGATATGGCGCTTGGCAGCTGGCCGCCCGCCGGGATCATCACGCTTGATCCCTGGCACCTGCCGCTGCTCAACACCCTGATCCTTCTGTGCTCGGGCACCACCGTCACCTGGGCGCACCACGCGATCCAGACCGGTGATCGCAAGGGCGCGATCCAGGGTCTTGCCATCACCGTCGTACTGGGCGCGTTCTTCAGCCTGATCCAGGCCTATGAATATGCCCATGCGCCGTTCACCTTCGGCATGAACCACCTGGCGCTGCTGCCCTTCACCGATCCGGCCCATATCAGCCTGGCAACAGGGGCCGGTAACTTCGATGCCATCTATGGCTCGAACTTCTTCATGGCGACCGGCTTCCATGGTTTCCATGTGCTCGTCGGCACGATCTTTCTGACCGTGTGCCTGTTCCGCGCCATCGCGGGCCAGTTCACCCCGACCCGCCATTTCGGTTTCGAAGCGGCGGCCTGGTACTGGCATTTCGTTGACGTTGTGTGGCTGTTCCTGTTCGCCTGCATCTATGTGTGGGGACAGGGACCGATCTCCCATTAACAAGCTCACAGAGCCCAGCATCGCGCGCGCCGCGCTGCTGGGCCGCTGTCCGCGCTGCGGCCAAGGCCATTTGTTCGGCAGCTATCTCGATATCGCGCCGCGCTGCACGGTCTGCGACCTCGGCTTTTCGATGTTCGATGTGGGTGACGGCGCAACCGTCTTTGTCATCCTGCTCGCCGGTATCCTGATCTGCGGCGGAGCCCTGCTTGTCGAGGTCAAATATTCTCCGCCCTATTGGGTCCATCTCGTCATTTGGCTGCCGTTGATCCTCATCGTGGTGCTTGGGGGCCTGCGGCTCGTCAAATCCACCCTGATGGTGCTCCAATATCGCCACAAGGCAGGCGAGGGACGTTTGGATTCATGAGCCCCACAAAGAAAAGCCCACAAAGAAACGAAAGATAGCAGAGAAAAGATAGTGCTGAGGTTTCGTCCGCTCCTGGTGCCGACGCTGTGGTTTGCAGCGATGTTCGCAACGCTTGCGGGCCTCGGCACCTGGCAGCTCGAACGGCTGCACTGGAAAGAAGCCCTCATCGGGCAAATGACCGCCAACCTCTCCGCGCCTGCATTGTCGCTGGAGAAAATCCTCAAACTGCCGTCAAACGATTCCCAATATCGCCGCGTCGCCATCACAGGCCGTTTCGACCATGCACACGAATCCTACGCCTTCGCCACGGCGCAAGGCGGCGATCCCGTCTATCATGTGCTGACACCGCTCATCCTCGCCAACGGCAAGGCCCTGATCGTGGATCGCGGCATGATCCCCCAATCGCTGAGAAATCCCGCCACACGGCCGCAGGGGCAGGTGGCTGGCATTCAACACATCACCGGCATCTGGCGCACACCGGATGCCGCGGGCAGCTTCACCCCCAAACCGGATTTGCAAAAGCGCCTGTGGTTCGCGCGCGACGTATCGGCCATCGCGGCGGGGGATGGCCTCACCCTCCTTGCCCCCGTGATTGTGGAGGCGGATGCAACGCCCGTTCCCGGCGGCTGGCCCAAAGGGGGGCAGACTGTGGTGAGCCTGCCCAACAACCACCTGCAATATGCGATCACCTGGTATCTGATGGCCCTTGGCCTCGTCGCGGTCTATCTCGTCTATCACCGCCAAAAGGGGCGGCTAGGATGGGGCGCCTGACCGCTTCCAATCACAGCCAGAGGGGGCTATTGCCCGCTGGCTTCAATGTTGTGAAATGACTCGATGCGCTATGTGAGCACGCGGGGCCAAACACCGCCGCAATCCTTCGATGAGGTTCTTCTGGCCGGCCTCGCCGCCGATGGCGGGCTGTTCCTGCCCGAAACCTGGCCACAGCTGACGGCACAGGAGATCGCGGCCTTCCAGGGCGCGCCCTATAGCGATGTGGCCTTCGCCATTCTCTCCCGTTTCGTCGGCGATGCCTTCAGCGCGGCCGACCTGCGCACCGACATCGAAGCCGCCTACGCCACCTTCGAGACCCCCGAAATCGCCCCACTGGCCGAGATCGGCAAGAACCAATATCTGCTCGAACTGTTCCACGGCCCCACGCTCGCCTTCAAAGACGTCGCGCTGCAAATTCTCGGCCGCCTCTTCGCCCGCGCACTCGCCAAACGCGGGGGCAGGGCCACAGTGGTCGCCGCCACCTCCGGCGATACCGGCTCGGCCGCCATCGCCGCATTGGGCGGCCTTGCCAATATCGAAGTTTTCGTGATGCACCCCAAGGGCCGCGTCAGCGAAGTTCAGCGCCGGCAGATGACCACGGCCCCCTTCGCCAACGTCCACAACATCGCTTTGGAAGGCAGCTTCGACGATGCGCAGGCCATCGTGAAGGCGCTGTTCGCCGACGAGGCCTTTGCCAGACAGATCAGCCTCACGGCCGTCAACTCCATCAACTTCGCCCGCATCGCCGCCCAGACGGTCTATTATTTCACCTCCGCCGCGGCTCTGAAGGCGGCGCCCACATTCGTCGTCCCAACCGGCAATTTCGGCGATATCTTTGCCGCCGAAGCCGCCCAGCACATGGGTTTAAAGACCGGAAATCTGGTTATCGCTACCAATAGAAATGATATTCTTTTCAAAACCTTGGAGACGGGTGTTTATGCGTCTGGCGAAGCGTCCCCAACCCTCAGTCCGTCGATGGACATTCAGGTCGCCAGCAATTTCGAACGCGCCTTGTTCGAAGCCTCGGGCCGCGATGCAGCCTGGGTGCGCGACGCCATGGCCAGCTTTGCAAAGACCCGCAGCCTAACGCTGCCGCCCGCCATCCTCGCCGCCCTGCGCGCCCGCTACAGCGCCCGCCGCACCAGCGATGAAGAGACGCTCACCACCATCGCCCGCGTCCAGCGCGAAACGGGTCGCCTGATCGATCCGCACACCGCTGTGGCCGTTGCCGCGGCGCCGGCTTCGGATGGCCCGGTGGTAATCCTCTCCACCGCCCACCCCGCCAAGTTCCCAGATGCCGTGGCCAAGGCGACCGGCCAATCGCCCCCCTTGCCGCAAAGGCTCGCTGGCCTCTATGAGGGTGTGGAGCGGGTGGACACGTTGCCCGGCCAACTCTCCGCCGTGAGAGATTACATTGTTAACAGGCGTACCCCATGAATATTGAAATCAGCAAGCTTTCCAATGGCCTGACGGTCATAACTGATCCTATGCCACAACTGGAAAGTGCCTTTGTCGGTATCTGGGTCAACGCCGCCGCGCGGCAGGAAACGCGCGCCGTCATGGGCGTCGCGCACATGCTCGAACACATGGCCTTCAAGGGGACTGACCGCCGCTCCGCCCGCGACATCGCCATCGAAATGGAATCCGTCGGCGGCTTTCTCAACGCCTATACCAGCCGTGAGCAAACTGCCTTCCATGCCCGCGTGCTGAAGGCCGATGTGCCGTTGGCGCTCGATGTCCTGTCCGACATTTTGTCCAATCCAAGCTTCGAGCAAGGCGAACTCGAACGCGAACGCCAGGTGGTCCTGCAGGAGCTTGGTCAGGCGCGCGACACACCAGACGATCTGATCTTCGACAACCTGCAATCGGTGATCTATCCCGACCAGCCGATGGGCTGGCCCATCCTGGGCGAGGAAGAAACCGTCAGCAATTTCAGCCGTGAGAACCTGCACGACTTCATGGCCCAGAATTATCGGGCAGGCGGTATGGTGGTGGTCGGCTCCGGCGCGGTCACTCACGACGCCATGCTGAAGATGGCCGAGGATAAACTGTCCGGCTTCCGCAGCGGCGAAATCCGGCCCGCGGAAGCGGCCCGTTACGTTGGCGGGGATCATCGCGCGGGCGATGATCTGGAACAGGCGCATCTGGCCTTTGCCTTCCCCGGCGTCGCCTCCACCGACCCGGATTTCTATGCGGCCCAGGTCTATGCCATGGCGCTCGGCGGCGGCATGTCCTCCCGCCTGTTTCAGGAGGTGCGGGAAAAGCGTGGCCTCTGTTACACGATCTATTCGTTCTCCCAATCCTTCAAAGATGGCGGCGTGATCGGCGTCTACACCGGCACCGGTGAAAAGGAAGCCGCCGAAATCGCCCCTGTGCTGGCGGGCGAAATGGCCAATCTCGCCGAGACTGCGACCGAAGTAGAAGTCGCCCGCGCCAAGGCCCAGCTCCGCTCCGGCCTGTTGATGGGCCTCGAACGCCCGTCCTCGCGCGGTGAACAGATCGCGGCCCAATGGTTCACCCATGGCCGTGCATTGCCGGTGGAGGAGGTGTTGTCTCAACTCGAAGCGGTAGATGCCGCCGCGGTCTGCCGCTTTGGCAGCAGGCTGATGCAAACGCCGCGCCCCGCCATGGCGGCGGTCGGCCCGGTCGGCCATCTGGAAAGCTACGAAACCTTCACCGCGAGGTTCGGAGGCGGGACGTCGCGTGCTGCGGAATGATGGCCGCGCCATGGCCTTCATGCGAGGCCTCACTTTTCCAGGCGGCCAGCAGCCGGTCTTGAGGGGGGCGGGCGTCTATCTGCGCTACCCTGCCATCACCGATTTCGCGCAATGGTCCCAGTTGCGCACCACGAACCGGGATTTCCTTGCCCCATGGGAGCCCGTCTGGTCCGTCGACGAACTGACCAAAAGCGCCTTCCGTCGCCGCCTCAAACGCTATCAGCGCGACACACGGCAAGACACCGCCTATCCCTTCTTCGTTTTCAATGCCGCAAACGATGCTCTGATGGGGGGCTGCACGCTCTCAAATGTGCGCCGCGGCGTCGCGCAATGCTGCACGCTGGGCTATTGGATCGGCGAACAGTTTGCCCGCCAGGGCCACATGTCCGATGCCGTGAAGTGTGTCATTCCGTTCATCTTTGGAACTCTTGGCCTCCATCGCATCGAGGCCGCCTGTCTTTCTCACAATGAGCCGTCGAAAAACCTTCTCATCAAGGCCGGTTTCCGGCAGGAAGGGATTGCGCGTCGCTATCTGCTGATCCACGGCGCGTGGCAGGACCATGTACAGTTCGCTTTGCTCGCCGAGGATGTGGCGAGTTAATTTGCCGGGGCCTGCCCCCGCGCTCAAACAATCGTCAGGAATATTCGTTGCTGAAACGCTTTGCCCCTGTCGCCGCATTTGTTGCGATTCTTGTCACGGTGTTCGCCGCCCAGGCGGCAAATCTTGGTGTGCCGAACGCGGCCAAAGATACGATGGGAATCGATTTCGCGGGCCAGCAGGCCGTAATCGATGTACGCAATGTGCTGATCCCCTATCAGCCTGCATCAGGGCAAGAACGGGATGGCTCGCGCTGGTACATGCTCAGCGCCACCAATAACGGGATACGGCCCGTCACCCGCATCCTGCAGGCAGGCCAGCCGCCGGGCATTGGCCTGCGCTTTTTCCCGGCGTCGACACGGCCCGAAATTCTCCAGGTCGCCAGCTCTGAAGCGGGCATCGTTATCGAAAATACCAACGCCTATGGCCGCAAATCTTTTCGGGTGACCATTCCGCCCGCCTCCGCCGGCCCCATCGCGATCCGCTTGCGCAACGCATCGGTCGAACCCACGATCCTTGCCTGGACCGAACCGGCCATTGCCGGTCATAACCGGCAACTGGCCATCCTGCTCGCCGCCGTGGCGGGGTTGATCGCCGCCGCCGCCGCCATCATGGCGGGCATCGCGGTGATGACCGGCCACTTTGCCCCGCGCTGGACGGCGATCTTCATCTTCGCGGTGTTGTTCACCCGATTGGCTGGCGCAGGCATGTTCGATGCGAGCATCGCCACTGGCGTGGGTGGTCCATATGGAATCATTGCGGCGCTCGCCTGTCTTGCCCTGGTTGCGGGGGCGCGGCTGGCCAATCACATTGTTCCACTGGCCAACGCCTGGCCGCGCTACGAACGCTATTTCAAGTGGAGCCT
>DATJDE010000383.1:0-4198 GCA_035497595.1 Rhizomicrobium sp.
GATCAGCTTGGAAGCCATGCCCCCACGCCCGACGCCGGACACAGATTCCCCCGCCATCGCCTTGATCGCCTTCGTAATCGCGTGCACTTCGGGAATATGCTTTGCATCGGGATCGCGTGTCGGATCGGCCTCGTAAAGCCCATCGACGTCCGATAGCAAAACCAGGCAATCGGCCTCCACCATGCTCGCCACGCGCGCGGCCAGCCGGTCATTGTCGCCATAACGAATTTCGGTCGTTGCCACGGTGTCGTTTTCATTGATCACAGGCGCCGCCCCCAGCGCCAGCAGCGTGCGCAGCGTGGCGCGCGCGTTCAGATAGCGCCGCCGTTCTTCAGTATCGCCCAGCGTCAAAAGAATCTGCGCCGCCACAATATCCTCATCGGCAAACATATTGGCATAGGCACCGGCCAGCCGCACCTGCCCCGCCGCCGCCGCCGCCTGGCTTTCCTCCAGCCGCAACGCGCCGGGCTTCAACCGTAGCGCCCCTCGCCCCAGCGCTACCGCGCCGGAGGAGACCAGAATAACCTCGCGCCCCTCGCGCTTCAGCGCCGCCACATCGGCACACAGCGATTTCAGCCAGTCCCGGCGCAGCGCACCGCTTTGCGCGTCCACCAACAGCGCCGACCCCACCTTGATCACAAGGCGCATACAGTCTTTCAGTGGGTCGTTCATGGCGTCCATGCGGTCTTCACTGGCACAGGCCGCGCCAGCTTGCGCCCTCTGGCAACCTCACGCGCGATCACGCGCAAAATCTCCGCAATCCCTTCGCCGCTGACGCCCGAAATCAGATGCACCTTGTGCCCGCAGGCTTTTTCCAGCGAGGCCCGCTTCTTCGCCAAAGCTGCTTTGGGAATGGCGTCGATCTTGTTCAGCGCCACAATCTCTGTCTTTTCCATCAGCCCCTGACCATAGGCTTCCAACTCACCGCGAATGGTCTTGTAGCTGCGGGAAATTTCCGGTTGCGTGCCATCGATCAAATGCAAAATCGCATTGCACCGTTCGGCATGGGCCAAAAACTTGTCGCCCAGCCCCACACCTTCATGCGCGCCTTCAATCAGCCCAGGCAGATCGGCGATCACAAAATCGGTCTCATCAATCCGCACCATGCCAAGCTGCGGCGCGAGCGTGGTGAAGGGATAGTCCGCGATCTTCGGCTTGGCCGCAGAAACGCGCGATAGAAAGGTGGATTTGCCCGCATTTGGCAGCCCAATCAGCCCGGCATCGGCAATCAACTTCAACCGTAGAATGATCGTCTTTTCTTCGCCTGGCTGGCCCGGATTGGCGTGGCGCGGCGCCTGATTGGTGGAGCTTTTGAAATGCGCATTGCCAAAGCCGCCATTGCCGCCGCGCAGCAGTAAAAGCCGTGCGCCTTCAACCGCCAGATCGGCGATCAGCGTTTCCCCGTCTTCTTCGAGAATCTGTGTCCCCACCGGCACGCGCATGATGGCATCCTCGCCGCCCGCGCCGGTCATTTCCTTGCCCATGCCGCCTTCGCCGCTTTTGCCGCGCACATGCTGCTGATAGCGATAGTCGATCAGCGTGTTGAGGTTCTCTACCGCCTCGGCCCAGACATCGCCGCCCTTGCCGCCATTGCCGCCATTCGGCCCGCCATATTCGATAAATTTCTCGCGGCGAAACGCGATGCAGCCATTCCCGCCCTTGCCGGACTGGATATAGACCTTGGCTTCGTCGAGAAACCTCATGCCCCGGCCCTCCGTACCCGGAAGGTCGGGCCGATATGTTTGGGCAAACGCGAACTCATGCGGCCTTCTTTCTCCCGAAATTCTCCCGCTTGAGGAGCAAGAGGTTGCAATAAACCGCGTGCCCCCGTGCAAGACAATCACGTGGTTCAACGCCATTGGGAATGGCGCCCAGCTTGGACAATACACGTCCTGACGCCGGGTTATCGTGAAACCGCCCGGCGCGGATGCTTTCGGCTTTCAGGTCGTGAAAGGCAAATCCCACCACCCGGCGGGCCGCCTCGGTGGCAAAGCCCTGGCCCCAATAGGGCCGCCCCAGCCAATAGCCCAGTTCGAACACCCCGTCCTTCAACTGCAAGCCGACAGTGCCCATATGGATCTGGCCCGCCTTGCGGATGACCGAAAATGCAAAACCGCTGCCGTCGGCGCGCTGCGTGGCCGCCTGGGCGAGAAAGCTCGCCGCATGGTCGCGGCTATAGGGGTGGGGCACGGCAGCAAGATTTTTGGCGACGTCAAAATCGCCCAGGAGGACGACCGTCGACGCGATGTCGGCCTCCTCCGGCGGGCGTAAAAGCAATCTCTCCGTTTCCAGTCTGCAACAGGACATGACACTTCCCTCATGCGAGGGAACAAAAAAGGGAGATGGCGGACCATCTCCCTCGCAATTATGGACCGCCAATGGGATGGCGGCCTATGTCTTCAGCCGCCTATTCTGCCGCCGCCTTCGGCGCCGCTGCCGTAAGAACCGATACAAACGTGCGACGCTTGTAGCCGGTCTTGAAAGCAACATTGCCGTCGCGCTTGGCGAACAGCGTATGATCGCGGCCCATGCCAACACCTTCGCCCGGATGGAACTTGGTGCCGCGCTGACGCACAATCACATTGCCGGCGATAATCACTTCGCCGCCGAACTTCTTCACGCCAAGGCGCTGGCCCGGAGAGTCACGTCCGTTGCGAGAGGAGCCGCCTGCTTTCTTATGGGCCATCGTAGTTGTCCTTAAGCCGCGTTGATCGCGGTGATCTTGATCTTGGTGAAATGCGAGCGCGAGCCACGCTTTCTGTGCGTGTTCTTGCGGCGCTTCTTCTTGAACGCGGTGACCTTGGGGCCACGGCCTTGTTCAAGGATTTCGGCAGCCACCGAGGCGCCCGAAATCAGCGGGGTTCCGGCCTTCAAAGCCTCACCGCCGACCAGTAGAACCTCGCCCAAAGTCAGGGTGGCGCCGACATCGCCCAGCACGCGGTCGATTGAAAGGACCTCGTTGGGGACGACCCGATATTGTTTACCGCCGGTGCGGACAACCGCGAACATGGCTAAATCCTTGAAATTAAAGAGTTTTCCCGAAAACAGGGTTTTCGCGAGAGCCGCGCACTATAATCGGAGACGCTCCCGGGTCAAGCGCAGAAAAGCCCCGTTCTTGCAGCAAAGGCGCAAGCAGCCTGCCGCCGGGGATTATATGTCACGCAAACGAACAGATTCCGTCGGCAACATTCTCGCCTGACTCCCGAACCCCAGCAAATTCCCGGATTGGCACATCATTTGCGTAAACATTGGTAAATCTTTCATTGGGGTAGAATTTTGAAAAATCTGTTTACGGCCGTCGCCTTTGGCGCATCGTTGCTTGCTGGATCGTCGGCTTTCGCCACACCGCAGAATTACTCTTTCCAGGGGACTTTCTCGCAGGACGATGATGTCCAGCTTTTCTCGTTCTCCGTCTCCGCCACCTCGGACGTCATTCTCAAATCCATCAGCTATGCCGGTGGTGTGAATGCAGCGGGCGACACCATCGAACGTGGGGGCTTTGATCCGATCCTTGCTCTCTTCAACGCATCCACGGGCGCGTTTATCGATCAAAATGACGATGCGTCTTGCCCATTGGCCAACCGGGATGCGCTCACGCACAACTGCTGGGATGTCTATCTGAGCGCCACGCTGAATGCTGGTGATTATATCGTCGCCGTCATGCAGTACGACAATTTTGCACTCGGTGCGCTCAGCGATGGTTTTACCCGCACGGGCCAAGGCAATTTCACACCGTCCTTCGCGAATTGCAGCGATCAGCAAAGCGCTTTCATCGACGCCTCAGGAAACCAGGGCTGTGGCCGCACCAACGCCTGGGCGTTCGACATTCTGGGTGTAGATACTGCCGAAGCCGTCACGCCCGGTAGCGACGTGCCGGAACCCTTGACGCTGGCACTTGTGGCAGGGGGCCTCGCCGGTCTCGGTTTCGCGCGCCGCAAACGCGCCTGAAACACCACTGCATGTGAGAGAAGCGCCCCTCAAGCCAAGGGGCGCTTTTTTATTGGCCGCACGCGCGCGCAACCCACACCGCGTCCGCGCGTTAGCAGGCAATAGCGGTGAGGGCACAGTTGGTATGGCGAGATTTGCGTACGGGGCGTGTATTGCCCTTGTGAGTGGCGGAATCATTGCGGGCGTAAGTTCCGTTCCGTCTTTTGCTGATGATGCAAAAAAAGAAAACGGCACCCTCTCGATCCTGTTC
>DATJDE010000384.1:0-9765 GCA_035497595.1 Rhizomicrobium sp.
GCGATGGCCATGACGCGCTCTGCCTGCTCCGCGGGCGTTCTCCAAAACCCCATTCCCAACTGCGGAATGCGTCGCTGATCGTTCAAGGTAATATAAGACGGGTTTGGCGCCATCTCAGCCTTCCTCAAAGCGGCGAACAGCTTCGGCGAACGGTTTGCGTGCCAGCGCCAGCAGGACAATCACAATCGGCATCGAAAAGGCTGTGACCAAGGCCATGGAATAGCCAACCGCTTTGGGATCGCCAAACACGTGATCCGTCACCAGCCCAATTGCCACCGGCCCCAAACCATAGCCGACAAGATTCACGCACATGATGTAAATGGCCGTGATCTGTGCGCGCAAATGAGGCGGCGTAAAAAGCTGCAAGCCCGACGTGGCGGCCGCGCTCCAGAAATGGGCAAGAAACAGCACCCCCGCCAACAGCACAAAACAGGCCGTTGGGCCGCCCATCATTGGTGCGATGATGGTGGTGGGCGCAAGGAACAGCGCAGCGATCAAACCCACCCGCATATGCGCGTCAGCCACACCACGACGTACCAGCCAATCGGTGAAGACGCCGCCCAGAATGCCGCCCGACACACCGCAGGCAAAACTGAGAATGCCCAATATGTATCCGACGTCGGTCACATTCATGCCGTAGCGCCGCATCATCAGCGCAGGCACCCAGGAGACGAACCCCCAGGTCACAACGTAGAGAAAGGAAAAGCCTGTAAAATGCAGGAAAATAACGCGTTTGTGCGCACGTAGAAAAGCAATGACCGCCTTGGGAGATGACGCAGACAGTTCGCGCGAACCTCGCCGTTGGGGCTCTTTCATCGTCAGAGCCAGCAAACCCACGATAATGCCCGGTACAGCAAGAACCAGAAAAACCATCTGCCATCCGCGCACCTCGCCCAATATGGGCAAGAATACCGAGGTTTCAGAAGGAAACACCTTCAGCAAATAACCGCCAATGATATAGGCCAGCGCCGTGCCGATCGTGCCTCCGCTGGCATAGATCGCGATGGCCTTTGCCAATTTCTGCTTTGGAAAAAGATCCGCAAGCATCGATGTGCCAGCCGGGCTGAGGGCCGCTTCGCCGACACCGACGCCGACCCGAAACAGCAGAAGTTGCCAATAATGCTGTGCGACAGAGCAGAGCCCGGTCATGACGCTCCAGACCAAAATTCCTGTGGAGATCACCCAACGGCGAGACCAATGATCGGCAATCCGCGCGATGGGTATGCCCCCGGTCGCATAGAGCAGCACAAAGGCAAACCCCTGCAGCAGGCCGAACTGCGTGTCATTGATATTGAGATCCCGCTGAATAGGCTCGACCAATAGGGACAGAATGATTCTGTCCACCATGGATATGGCATAGGCCACGGTGAGGATGACGACCGCATACCAGGCGGCCCGTCCGGCAACTGGCGGCGCCTTCGAATTATTGGACATTCTTCTTCCTTATCTTGTGGCGGTCGCTTGCCACTGTGACCAGTTGGTTTAATATGTCACCTAGTTCAATCAGATCGCTTGACCCAACCAAACGTCTACACATCTGCTATCGCCCAGGCTCGGCGAAATGATCGTGTTCCGGCTGTATTCAGCCGTCTGCCACATGGAGATACCAACGTGAAGAAAAGAGCCACTGCCACGCCGCCGCCCAAGAAGCTTACCGCCGATATCAGAAAACCGACGCGCAACGAGTTGCTGTTTCCCGAGCGCGTGATCCGGATTCCCAAGACGGCCGATATTGTGGCTTCCTACATTCGCAACCTGATCATCCGGGGCGAATTGAAAGAGGGCGATTTTTTGCAGCCGGAAGCGCAACTGATGGAGCGTTTTTCGACATCCCGGCCGACCTTGCGCGAGGCCTTTCGCATTCTTGAGAATGAACGGCTGATCAGCGTCACGCGCGGGTCGCGCACCGGGGCGAGTGTGCACCGCCCGCGGGTCGATTTTGTAGCGCGCTATGCGGGATTTGCGCTGCAGGCCGATGGCGCATCCCTCGGCGACCTTTACAAGGCGCGGCTTGCCGTCGAACCGTTCGCGGCAAGGCTGGCGGCGGAGGTCAGCAACAAAGCAGCGGTCGAGCGCCTTCGCAAGGAACGCCTTATGATCGGCGAATACCTGGAAGCCGATGACCTTGAAAATTATTTCAACCTCATTACGCGCTTCCACCAGAGCATTGTCGAGATTTCGGGCAACAAGACCCTCAGGTTGATCAGCCTGCTGTTGCAGGGTGTTATTGAGAAACATCAGTCGCGCATTAATGGAAGCGCGAAAATCGTCCGCATGAAAAGAGAGGGTCAAAGCAAGCTTTATCGCGCGAGCCTGAAATCTCTCGATAAAGTCATCGACTTGATTGCCGCGAAGGACGGTGCGGGCGCAGAAGCTCATTGGCGGTCTCATGTGCAAGCGGGCAACGATCTTTGGGTCAGCAATTATGATCAGACCGCCATTGTGGACGTACTGGAATAACGGTCACCTGCCTCGAACATTGACATATATAACCTAGTCATACAATGTACCTCCACCTCCTCCGACCAGGAGGCGCGAGGTTGGTCATGACACCCACGGTGCAGTTCGACACGATCCTGTTCGAGATTTGCGGTGCTGTAGCCACGGTAACGCTTAATCGCCCCGCGGCGATGAACGCGTTTAATGAGGCCATGCTGAATGATTTCGCGCGGCTCTGGGCTCTCGTTCGCTCCACAGACGACATCCATGTCGTCGTGTTGCGGGCAGCGGACGGACGGGCATTCTGCACCGGCGTGGATGTGCATGAAGGCATTCTGCATGAAAGCAATATCTGGTCCGACCGTGACCCCGGTGACCGGTTAAGCCCCAAGCAGAACAAAGTTTGGAAGCCCGTCCTCATCGCCGTGCACGGGCTGTTCGGCGGCGGCGCTTTTTACTGGCTTAACGAATGCGACGTCGCGATTTGTTCTGACGACGCGGAATTTTTCGATCCCCACGTCACCTATGGAATGGTTGCGGCGCTGGAACCTATTGGCCTGGCCCGGCGCATCCCCCTTGGGGAGGTGCTGCGTATGGCATTGCTTGGCAATGACGAGCGCATCGGGGCTGCAACGGCCCTGCGCATAGGGTTGGTTAGCGAGGTCGTGCCGCGTGCGGAGCTTTGGGCACGCGCCGACGCACTGGCGCACAAGATTGCCGCCAAACCGCCCGCAGCCGTGCAAGGCACGGTGCGCGCAATTTGGGAATCTTTGGAACTGCCGCGCAACGCCGCCCTCGCGATGGGGCTGTCTTATACCCATATCGGCAATCCCCTGGGTAAGGCGCAGGTCGATCGTCAGAACATTATGGCCAAGAAAAAAACCTATTCGTTACGGTGATCTAATGAAACTGCGTTTTTCCGAAGAAGATGAAGCCTTTCGGGCACGTGTGCGCGCTTGGCTCTCCCAGAACGCGCCGGAGGTCCGCAGGCCTGCGGAAGGCCCCGGGGTGCGCGCATATGATTTGTCCTGGCAACGTAAACTTTACGATGGCGGTTGGGCCGGGATTCATTGGCCCACTGAATATGGTGGCCAGGGATTAAGCCTGCTCCAACAGCTTATCTGGCATGAAGAACACGCCTTGGCCGCAACCCCTGACATGCTGAGCAGCCGGACATTTGTTGGCCTGAATCATGGCGGGCCGACGTTGATTATCAACGCATCCGAGGAACAGAAACGCCAGCATCTGCCGCGTATTCTACGTGGCGAAGTGGTGTGGTGTCAGGGCTTTTCAGAGCCCGGCGCAGGCTCTGATCTTGCCGGTATTCGCACGCGCGGCCGCATTGAAGGCGATTATCTCATCGTCAACGGACAGAAAATCTGGACGAGTTTTGCCCAAGATGCGGATTATCAGGAGCTGCTGGTTCGTACTGATCCCGACGCCAGCAAACATGCAGGGCTGACCTGGATTATTTGTGACATGACGCTGCCGGGAATTACGGTGCGGCCGATCAGGCTGCTCACTGGCAGGCCAGATTTTTGCGAAGTGTTCTACGACGACGTGAAGATTCCCCTTGAAAATGTCGTGGGTGGCATTGGAAGGGGATGGACAGTCGCGATGTCGACGCTTGCATTTGAGCGCGGCACCGCAATGACCGAAAAGCAGATACAACTTAGCCGCACCATTGATCGCCTGATTGTTCTTGCCAAAGAAACGTGCCGTGCCGACGGAACGCACCCGATCGACGATCCACTGTTGCGCGCGCGGCTGGCCAAAGTACGCGCTAAAGCCACCGCCCTCAGGCACATGACATATCTCAACATCTCGCGCCTGCTCAGCAAGGCGCAGCCGGGGCCGGAAGGCTCGATGATCAAGGTCACGCTTGCGCAACTGGCACAGGAAATTTACCGGCTCGGAATGGACATTATGGGCGCAGACGGTTTGCTCTACGAAAATGGCGATGACGGCTGGGTCCACGACTATCTCTACAGCTACGCCTCCAGCATCGGCGGCGGTACTAATGAGATTCAAAACGAAATTATCGCCGAGAAGGGGCTGGGCTTGCCCAGAATGCGCTGATCATGAATCTATTACCGAGCGAAGAACAAAGCCTCGTGATTCAGGCCATCTCGAGCACAATCGAGAGAATAGCTCCCTTCCAACGCCTGTTTGGAACGAAGCCTGCTTTTGAAGGTGCGCGCTTGTCTTTGGCTGCTGCGGAAGGCGGCTGGTATGGACTTAGTCTTTCAGAAGAAGCGGGCGGCGTCGGATATTCGATTGTCGAGGAAGTGCTTCTTGCCCGCGAACTGGGCCGCGCCGTCGCACCGCTTTCCATTCATGCCACCGCGATTGCGGCACACATCGCATCGCAGGCCAATGATGCGGCGTTGGCCGCACGCTTCGCAAAAGGCGACGTAAAGGCAAGCTTCGCGATTGCTCTGGGCGGTGCTGCCGGACGCCACCTCCTGCTAGATCACGACAAGGCCGCCTATGGGCTACTACTGGGCGAAAGATTGACGCTGGTAGACATCGCAAGCCTGTCCCCCTCCCCTGCGCCCGTCACCTGCCTTGATCCAACGGTGACCGCCGCCGAAATTTTTGTTTCAGGTCAGGAAAAAACACTGTGCGCACACGATGGCGCTCTTTTCCTGGAAACGCGCGTGCTGATTGCAGCCCATATGATCGGGATCGCAGAACGGGCCCGCGATCTCGCAGTGGAATATGCTGGGAGCAGAGTGCAGTTCGGCCGGCCTATCGGTTCCTTTCAAGCGATCAAGCATAGATGCTCGGATATTGCCACGCGTTGCGAACTTGCATGGGCCCAGATTTGCGCCGCAGCTGTCGTGCTCAATGAAGGACGAGGGGATGCGGACCTTCATGCGGCTGCGGCCTATACGGTCGCAGAGGACGCCACGACAGAAGCCATCCGCGGCGCCGTACAGATTCACGGCGGCATAGGCGTGACAGCGGAACATGCGCTGCACATCTTGATGAAACGCCACCACGTGCTGGCTCAGCTGGGTGCTGGCCGCGATCTCGAAGCGGTGCTTTTGTCTTGATCGCTTACGCCTTGCGCAGTTTCAGTATCTGATCGGCAATGACATTGCGCTGAATCTGCGACGTGCCCCCTGCAATCGTACGCGAGCGGGACAGAAGATATTGCTGACGCCAGAAATCCCGGTCTGAAGATTGCGCCATTTCAAGACCGAGCGCGGATATCTCCTGGAGCAACTCACTTACGGCGATTTTGAGAATGTTCGATCCGCCGCGAATGGGCGGGAAACCATCGTCTTCGCCGAAAACGCCTGCGGTGCGTGCATTGGTCCACCACAACACATCGAGCTTGGCGCGCAGCTTGCCCAGCACGGCATCGTCTATATGAGGCGACTGGCTCAGCCGCTCCAACCAGGCGCTCATCTGCACATAGCGGCTCCAATGGACGCTGGTGCCCCCGTCACCGCCAGAGGACCGCAAGGCCGCGGCCCCGATCGTGACAAGTTTCCAGCCTTCGTGAAGCTCTCCAAGCAGATCGGCTTTGTGCGCGATGGCGTTGTCAAAAAAGACCTGATTGAACTCATGCTCGCCAACGATGTTCTTAAGGGGCTGAACCTTGACGCCCGGCTGGCGCATATTCAAAAGAAAGACAGACAGATTGCGATGGCGCGGCGCGTCGGTCGATGTTTTTGCCAGAAGGTAACAATAGTCAGCCTCCTGTGCGAACGACGTCCAGATCTTGGAGCCATTGATGTGGAAAACCTCGCCATCGAGAATTGCGGTGGTGCTGACCGCCGCCAGGTCTGAGCCTGCGCCCGGTTCCGAAAACCCTTCGCACCAGATTTCGCTGCCATCGAGAATTTTTGCCAGATGGCGCTCTTTTTGCGCGTCAGAGCCATGGGCAATGATGGCTGGCCCCGCAAGTGTGACGGCGACAGAGCGCGGCGAGTTGTCGATGCTTTCTGGCGCGTTGGCGCGTGCGCATTCTTCATAAAAAATCGCCGCCTCTACAGGGCCCAAACCACAGCCGCCATAGGCCTTTGGCCAACGCAGCCCGCTATAGCCGCCAGCATGGAGGATTGTGACCCACTGGCACCGTATCGCCCTATCCTCTTCCGCCGTAGTGGCATTGGCCCATTCGCTTGGAACGACGCGCGCAAGCCACGCACGCACGTTCTGCCGAAAGACCTCGGCCTCGCCCCCGACATTGAGATGCGACACGCGCGGGCGCCGTGCCGATGCTGTGCGTACCGGGCGGCACAGTTCGCGCGCGGAAATGATGTGCCTCAGATAAAGATGGATGCCGAGATCCCAAGTGAAACCGATGCCGCCAAACACCTGGATCGCATGTGCGGTCACACTCTGCGCAAGCCGGGTAACTTCTCCTATGGCGGAGTCACGATCGGCGCCGTCAACCGATGCCGCCCACAACAAAGCACTGCGCCCCAACTCAAGGTCGAGATGCATATTTGCCAAGAGATGACGCAGAGCCTGGAACGCCGAAACGGGTTTGCCATATGCAACGCGCTCCTGAGCATAGGATGCTGCACGCTCGAAGGCTTCTTCGGCCGCGCCCAGCGCCTCGCCCGCATAGAGGACCTGTAACTCCGAACATTGCTCCGCCGAAAGCTGAACGCCGCCGTCTGCGCGCAACACCGGAAGGGTCAGCGCGAAATTGTCGCTCTTGCCCGACGCGGATGCTGGGTTTCCAGCGCCATCAAACACCGCCACCGTGTCCCCAAATGGGATCAGACCCTGGCTCCCGGCGGGAAGTGCAAAAGTATGCGCCGCGGCCGAGCCGGTCGCGACATCGAACCAGCGCCGCGCCATTACCGAAGACGAAAAAGGTAACGCGGGTATTCGCCGGCCCCATTCTGTGGCGATCAACGCAAGTGTTGTCAGCGGCACTGCATCGGCGTCCATCGCGCGGCTGGCAATATCAAGCCACCCCCCTTGCGCCAGAGCAGCCCATAAATGCCCGTCTTCTTTGCCTATCGTGTCTGCCGATGTGCCACGCGGACAGTGATTTTCGACCAATTTGGCAAAAATATTGACGATCTGATTGTGGTCGGCAGAGACCATCATTGCGACATTCCTTCAATTCCATCGAAACGCTGTTGCACGGCCTGAACCATACATATATAACTAGGTAATACAAACACCCTAAGCATGAGGATGCAATGAAACTCTCCACCGATATCGTCGACCGCTACGAGGTGGATGGATTCACTTTTCTGCCACAAGTGCTTGATGCCAAATGGTTGGAGCTGATTGCGCGCGGCTTCGAGCGGAACATGGCGAACCCCAGCCCCTGGGGCGCAGAGTATCAAAAAAAGGGCGGGCGCTTTTTCACTGACAACAGCAATTTCGCGGTGAACCCAGAAATTCAGGAACTTCTGTACGATTCCCCCATCGTAGATTTGATGGCACAGCTTATTCGCGCCGATCAGGCGTGGCTCTATTACGATCAGGTCTTTTACAAGGACGGCGAGGCCGTGCGCACGGGCTGGCATCAGGATATGCCCTATTACCTGATGAAGGGCGATCAGGTGAACGGGGCCTGGTTGTGCCTTGAACCGCTGGAAAAAGAATACACGCTCGAAGTCATACGCGGGTCGCACAAAGGACCGCTCTACAATGGCGTCAACCGGTTAAAACCCAAAGAAGTGGGCTTTGATGTCGGTGGCCCCGCCACGCCGGATATCGAAGCCCATCGCGAGGATTACGATATCGTCTCCTTCGATATGAAACCGGGCGACATGCTGGTGTTCCATCCCAAAGTTCTGCATGGCGGCGCGCCAACCAAAGCTGGCCGCAAACGGCGTACGATGACCGTCAATATTTTCGGGCCTGATATTCTCTATGAACCCCGCCCCGAAGGCCATGGCCCGACATTTCCCGGTATCGAAAATATCCTCAAGCCGGGCGATCCGTTGCATAAGGCTACGGACTATTTCTATCCGCTGCGCCCTATCCCTGAAAAGCGGCCGGGCGTACTGAAGACACATCGCTTCATGCATGGCCGCGCATCGTAACGCACGGCTCTACTTCCGGCATAAGAACGCGGTCCTTCTCATGCCCGTTGTGCCACCGCCGCCTGTGTCGGCGGCCTGCGCGGTCCCATTGCCACTATTAAGCTCGCCTGCCCCCGAGCCACCCCGTTGGGAACCGCGCTTGTGGCATGCATCGTCAGCGCACGCTCAACCGTGTCACGCAGCCGTTCGATATGGCCAGTAAGCAACTTTCTGCGACGTAGAGCGTAATCTTCAACAGAGCGATGACGTCTTTGGGCATAATCGTAGTAGCCCGGCTGACGCACACCCGCTTTACACCTGATAACGGAGAAGCGAGCGTGGCAACGCAGACGATAGCAAGCACCCCGGCGAAGCGTAAAACCGCCCGCGACGCAAAGGCTGATGCAGTAGCAAGGGCAAAGGCTATTGCTCCTACTCTTGCCGTGCGGATCGGCAGTACGCCGGCCACGAAGTATCGCGGTAATCCAGGCGTATTTGGTCGCCTCATCGAGGATCATGACCGGCATCGCGCGTTGCTGGCCATGATCGAAGAGACGGAGGGCAAATCGGCCGACCGCAAGGCGCTGTTCAAGGAGCTTGTGCACGAGGTGACGGCCCATGCTGCCGCCGAGGAACAGGCACTCTGGTCAACCGTGTTGCGCAATCCCGATACCACCGATTTCGCCCGCCACGCCATTGCCGAACATAAGGAACTGGACGACATGATTGCCGATCTGGCCGCACGCGACATGGCCTTGTCAGGCTGGCTTCGCCGGTTTTCGGGGATGAAGGAGGAATATCTCCATCACATCCGCGAGGAAGAACAGGAGCAATTTGTGGCGGCCGAGAAGGTGCTGAACCCCACGGATATCCGCTACATGCGCCGTGTCTTCAACCAACGGAAGACAGCGGAAAAAACGGATGCCAAGGTCAAGAAAAAACTCAAGATCAAGAAAGACAACTGAAATCTCAAGGCATCTTTCGTAAACGAAAGGACGGTGGATCGCTCCACCGTCCTTATCTTCGTTACGCCCCAAGCTATTTGCTCTAACCACCCAGCCCGACGCTGATGGACGCGAATGGTCCGTGGAAGCTGCGGTTGCGGGTGTCTCGTGCATCAATGCCGCCGTCCATGGCGCCGAAGAAGAAATCGCCGCGATAGCCGAGGCTGAATTTGGCATGGGAATAGCGGGCGCTGAGGCCAGCGAAGCCGCCGAGATTGGGCACGATTTTGGATTTTGTACGGTCAAATGGTTTGGAGTGGAAATAATGTGAAGTGGGTGGCTGGATGAGCGGGCTGCCCATAAAATATCTACCT
>DATJDE010000385.1:0-3448 GCA_035497595.1 Rhizomicrobium sp.
CCGCCCTCATGGTTGGTCGCGCCGGGTGTGGACGCATTGTCGAAGAACGTGTTCATCAGGCTGATGAGATCTTCGCGGCTGCGCAGCGGCGGCATTTTTCCGCCTCTGATCTCTACCAGATCAGGCTCGACTTCGAGCGGCGGCGCATCGGGCACGAATGACAGCACAGTCTTCGCCGTCTGTTCCGTGCGCGGATAGCCCGAACACATCGCCCGATCAAACTGTACATGAGCAAATGCCCGGCCAGCAGCTTCAGCCTGAAGCTGCCCGCGCCGGGTCAGATGCACGTCATTCATACCGCCGGTCTCAAGCACCTTGCGGTTCAGATAATCCACATGGCCGTGGCGCATCAGATAGATGCGCCGACGGCTCTGTGTTCCAGGAAGAACGCGCATGTCAGATGGCACCAGCCTCCGTCAGCTTCGCAACGTCAGCCGTGCTGAAGCCCCAGCCCGAAAGCACGGCCTCATTGTCCGCCCCCGTTACCCCGCCCTGGATCTTCGGAACGGTGCGCGAAAAGCGCGGCGCGGGCGCGGGCTGCACCACGCCATCGACCTCCACAAAGGTTTCGCGCGCGACGTTGTGCGGATGTTTCGGCGCTTCGGCGAGCGACAGCACCGGGGCGTAACAAACATCGCTGCCCAGCATAATCGCATCCCATTCATCGCGGGTTTTGGTTTTGAGGACGACCGCCAGCTTTTCTTTCAGCGCAGCCCAGCCGCTGGAATCCATCTGCATCTGAAACGCGGGATCTGTAATGCCGGTCTTCTCCAGCAACTCGCGATAAAACTGCGGTTCGATAGAGCCGATGGACACGTATTTTCCGTCTTTGGTTTCATAGGTGTCATAAAAATGCGCACCCGAATCCAGCAGGTTCACCCCGCGCTGATCCTTCCACATGCCCATGGCATTCATGCCATAGAACATTGTCATCAAAGACGACGCGCCATCGGTCATTGCGGTATCGACAACCTGCCCTTTGCCGGACGTGCGTGCTTCCAGCACACCGCACACAAGGCCGAATGCCAGATACAGCGCACCACCACCAAAATCGCCGACCAGATTGAGCGGCGGCACAGGCTTTTTGCCCGCATTGCCGATGCCATGCAGCGCGCCGGTGAGCGCGATATAGTTGATGTCGTGGCCGGCAGCCTGCGCCATCGGCCCGGTCTGCCCCCAGCCGGTCATGCGGCCATAGACCAGTTTCGGATTACGTTTCAGACACACATCCGGCCCAAGGCCGAGGCGTTCCATCACACCGGGACGGAACCCTTCGATCAGCGCATCGGCGCTCTCGATCAATTTCAACGCGGCTTCCACCGCTTCCGGCTTTTTGAGATCGAGCGCCACCGCTTTGCGCCCGCGATAGGTCACTTCGGTCTTGCTGGGCGTGCGGCCGCCCTTCCGGTCTATGCGAACGACATCCGCCCCCATGTCAGAAAGTAGCATTGCCGTGAACGGGCCTGGCCCGATACCTTGGAACTCGACGACCCGAACACCCTTTAACGGACCCATACACACACTCCCTATCTCAATTGCGCCGTAATTCTTCTCTTAGCTGGCAGGCCTATGCAGGTAAACAGACACACATACGTCGCACTATGCGCCATGTTTTTCGTGGCCAGCCCCGCTTTTGCCGCAGCGCACAAGCCGGTTCAGGCGGTGGTCTACAAGGTGGATTCCGTCACCACCTCGACTGAAAGCGGCAAACTCGTCATCACCGCGCATGGGGCTGTCAAAACCGGCGGCTGGACCAGCCCGGCCTTGCGCGCACGCTCATCAAAGGATGCACGGGTGATGGCGTTTGAATTCGTCGCCGTTCCCCCGCCGCCGGATGCCGCCGTGATAGAGGCGCTGGTGCCGATAGAGGCAAAAACCATCGCGCCTGCGCCTGCCGCCCGCATCAGCGCGGTGCGCGTCACTGCTGAAACAAATGACGCGACCGCCGACCTTCCCGATAGAGAAGACTCAAACTGATGAGCGTGATTGGCTGATCAGAGCGATTGCCCGTCATCCACCGTCATCAACGAGCCGGTAATGGCGCGCGACTGATCGGACGCCAGCAACAACAACATGCCATCCAGATCGCCTTCATTCGCCAGCCGCTTGCGGGGGAATGATTTGATCTGCTTCTGGCCGCCTTCACTGGCGAACCAGTCGTCATTGATCTCGGTCTCGATATAACCGGGGCAAATGGCTGTGACGTTGATGTCGTGCCGCGCCCATTCGCGCGCCAGACAGCGCGTCATCATTGCGATGGCAGCTTTCGAAATGCAGTAGGCCGTGAGACCCGGCAGCACTTTAAGCGCCCCGATGGAGGCGATGTTGATAATGCGCCCACCTTTGCCGCGCGCGATCATGCTGCGGCCAACCTCGCGTGCCAGAATGAAAGGACCGCGCACATTGGTGCTCATCACCGCGTCGAAGCCTTCGTCGGCCAGATCGACGACCATGCCGAAACTGTTCATACCAGCATTGTTGACCAGAATGTCGATTGGACCGAGCGCGAGTTCCGCCTCTTTCACCGCTTCGGGGATACGCGCGCCATCTGTCACGTCCAACGCAATGGTTACACAGGACCCGCCTGCCGCCTCGATTTCGGCCTTCAGTTCGGCGAGCCGGTCGGTCCGGCGGGCGGCGATGGCGACATTGGCCCCTGCCCCGGCCAGAATTTTTGCAAAACGGCGCCCCAGCCCGCTGGTTGCCCCGGTAACAAATGCTGTTTTTCCCTTGAGGTCGTAGGTCATGCAGTCTCCTGATATCGATGCCCCCTCGAACCACACTCCAGAGGGCGGACGCAACAGCTTTCGCTGCCGCCCCTGCCGCGCTATTGTTCCAGGATGCAGATCGACATCGTCTCCGACACGGTTTGTCCGTGGTGCTTCATCGGCAAGCGCAGGCTCGAAAGGGCACTGGCACAGCGGCCAGATATGGATTTTACAATCGCCTGGCGGCCCTATCGGCTGGACGCCGCGGTTCCGCCTGAAGGGGTGGATCGGCGCGCTTATATGAAGGCCAAATTCGGCGACAACCCCCAGGCAAAAGCCATGGGGGATGCTTTGCGCGAAGCGGGCATTGGCGAAGATATAGATTTTGCCTTCGACAGTATCGAAAAGCGCCCGAACACCACCGATTCCCACCGCCTGATCCGTTGGGCCGCCACCGCAGGCGTGCAGGATGAGGTGGTTGAACGGCTGTTCCGCGCCTATTTCGAACAGGGGCGAGACATTGGCGATGCCATCGTGCTGAGCGAAATCGCCGGTGAAGCCGATATGGATACCGAACTCGTCGAGCAATTACTGTCCGGCGATGAAGACCGGGCCTTGATAGACCGCGAAGACAAGCTGGCCCATGACCTGGGAATTTCAGGCGTGCCGACCTTCATCTTCGCCAACAAGTTCATGGTGTCGGGCGCGCAGGACCCTGAAGCCTTGCTCAAGGTCATCGA
>DATJDE010000386.1:0-11206 GCA_035497595.1 Rhizomicrobium sp.
TGGTTGGCAGCAGAAATTCCTTTTCGATCAGTTTGTAGGCCGGGCGCACATAGAGCGCGATTTCGGTCATCACGCCGAACAGGCCCATGGCGCAGCGGCCAGCGGCGAACACCTCCGGGTTTTCGCTCGGCGAACAATCGATCAGGCTGCCATCGGCCAGGACAAGGCGGAAGTGTGCGACATCGGCGGAGAACGAGCCCAGCGTGGCACCTGTGCCATGGGTGCCGGTGCCGACCACACCGCCGAGGGTTTGGCGATCGATATCCCCCATATTTTTCAGCGCGGCGCCTGCGGAGTGGAGCAGCGGCCCCACCTCCCAGATCGGGGTGGCGCCGCCAAAGGTGGCGACGTTGCGGGTTTGATCGAAGCCGTTCAGGCCATCAAAGTCCTTCAAATCGATGATGGTGCCGGTGGTCGCGTTTAGCGGGGTGAAGGAATGGCCGGTGCCTGGCGCGCGCACGGGGGCTGCGCATTTGCGCAAGGCGGCGGCCAATTCCACCTCATCGCGCGGGGTCACAAATTCCGCAGGTTTGCAGGTGACCCCACCTGACCAGTTGGACCATTTGCCGCCAACGATTTTCATGCGTTCCCCGCCATGTTTTCGCCTTTAAGGGCGCTTGACGGCTGCGTCAATCTTGCAGGCGCGAAGATTGCCCGACAGCCAGATCGGCATTGGAACTTATCGCCCTCTGCTGAATTTCCACAATGGCTCCGCGCCGAACGATGCGGGGCACGCAATCCCATTGAAAGAGGCGCTCAACCCATGGCCAAGGTGACTAAGCTCAACCACAAGAATGACGCCCAGGCGGCGCCGGCGCTGGACACGCCGACCGATATTTCACCCCAGGCGGTCAAAGAACTTTCCAAGGCGCTGAACGCGCTGCTGGCCGATACCTTTGTGCTCTACCTGAAGACAAAGAATTTTCACTGGCATGTCAGCGGCCCGCATTTCCGCTCTTATCATCTGCTGCTCGACGAGCAGGCCGACGAGATTTATGCCACGACCGATCCGATTGCCGAACGGGTGCGCAAGCTGGGCGGCTCGACCATTCGCTCTATCGGCGATATTGCGCAGCGCCAGACCCTGAAGGACAATGATGCGGACTTCGTTCCGCCGCTCGACATGCTGCGCGAGTTGATGAACGACAACAAGACAACTATCGCCAATATGCGCAAGCTACATGAATTGTGCGACAAGCATGACGATGTGGCGACGGCCAGCCTGCTGGAAAACTATATCGACGCGGCTGAAAAGCGGAACTGGTTTCTGTTTGAAGCCAGCCGGGGCGCGGACCACACCGGGCATTAAAATTTCGCTATTAAAGTTTCTGTGGCCGAGAGAGGAAACGGGCGCGGTCTCGCGCCCGTTTTCGCTCAGGCTGCAACCTTGAACTTGAATGTGAAGAAGCGCGCCAGGAAGGCGCGGAACAATTTGCGTTTGAGATGGCGGACATCGCGCCGCGCAGAGACGTTGCAATGCCCGCATTTGATGTCCACGCCATGGGGCATGGCGGGGTTTTGCGCAAAGTTGAAGGTCGGCGGCAGAAATTCCACGCGAATATCGGTCGGGCCGTCATGGGCGTAAGACAAAATAGCCTCACCCGTCTCGAAGCAACGCGGACAACACAGCGGAATCTTCCAACGCGACCTACTCATTGGGGCGCATCTTAGCACCTGCATGGGGCGGCGGGCGTTAAAAGACGGCCATCCAACGTGGTGACCCCGGCACGGTTCGAACGTGCAACCCCCAGCTTAGAAGGCTGGTGCTCTATCCGATTGAGCTACGGGGCCATGGTTCCATGGATTTGATACCAGACTTTACGGCGCGGCGCGCCGTTTGCCGCTTCAATGGCTCCAGGGGACTTTACGGTCGAAGCGGAAATTATCGGAATATGCCTTTGGGTTGGCTTTCGGGTGATGCGGCTCGAACACCTGGTAGGGGATGGCGCGGCTTTGCGCATAGGCTACCGCTTCGGCCTGGCTGTCGAATTCGAGCTGGATCTGCTGGCGCATGTCGTTTGCGCTGGTCCAGCCCATCAACGGGTCGATTCCCCTTGCGGTTTCGGGCTCATATTCCAAAAGCCACTGTTTCGTGCGTGCCTTGCCGGACTGCATGGCATTTTTGGCGGGCTGATAAATGCGCGCACGCATGAACACTTCTCCTCAACAACATGGTCGGGGCGGCGTGATTCGAACACGCGACCCTCTGCTCCCAAAGCAGATGCGCTACCAGACTGCGCTACGCCCCGCACCAAGCGGTGGGTGATTACACGTTGAGGGCCTGCGCATCAACGCCTGTTCGCGAAGATGGACGATTGGACCTGCGCGCCCTCGACAATGCCCAGTTCGGCCGCCCGCCCGGCATTCAGCTCCAGCACCGCTTTGACCGGCTCCGTCGAGGGCACGGGGTCCAGCGTCCGGGGTTTGGTATGGGCGGCGATGGAGGACACCGTGCCATCGGCCCGGATGAACAGCATATCCAGCGGCAAATAGGTGTTTTTCATCCAGAAGCTGATCTGGCCGGCCCGGGGGAAGACGAACAGCATGCCGCCATTACTGTCCATCTGGCGGCGGTACATCAGGCCGCGTCGCTGCTGCTCCGAACTGGTGGCCATTTCGACGTTGAGGCGGATGGGGCCATTTGCCGTTTCGATGGCAATGGTTTGCACCGGCAGCCGGGGCTGGGGGCGATCGAACGCGGCTTTGGCGGGCGCGGCGGGGTTCAGGCCCGGCACCAGCAGGAGGGCGAGGACGGCAATGGCAAAACGCATTGTTAAAGGGGGCCGCAGATTCAGAAGGGCGATTACGGCTTCAAGGATCGACGACTACGATCTCCGCCGCAAGCTCCCCTTTGGGGCCATCGCCGGTGCGGACTTTGACCATCTGGCCCTGCCGCAATTCGCGGATGCCGTAGCGGCGCAGGGTTTCCATATGGATGAAAATGTCTGGTGTGTCGGCGCCGCGTGAGACGAAGCCGTAGCCTTTGCCCCGATTGAACCACTTCACCACCGCCTCAAAGGAATCCCCCTTGGGTTCGGCCAGATAGCGGCCGCGGGCGGGGGCTGCGGCCAGTTGTGGGGCGGCGGTGGAATTGTCGAGGGAGATCACCCTGCGGGCCTGGAGGCCCTTTGGCCCCTGCACCGCCTCACACACCACCCGCGCGCCTTCATAGGCGGCTTTGAAGCCCGATTGGCGCACACAGGTCTGATGGAGCAAGATATCGGTCTCTGCCCCTGCGGACGGCTTGATGAAGCCATAGCCTTTGGAGAGGTCGAACCATTTGACAAGGCCCGTTACCTCTAACGGTATCTCGCCCAGGCTTTGCGAGCCTTCCATATGCATTTCCATCCCAACGCCCCTTATTATGAACAAGAAATTATCACAATTTGGCCTTGACGAAAAGGATGGTTTCAAAATTGCACAGATTAAGGTTGATTTCTCAAGTTCGCTCTTTAAGTGATTGTTCTGTCAACTTTCTCTTTTCCCTAAAGGAATAGACTCACCGATGGATTTCACTGGGCGATACACTATCCCGGCAACACCGGAGACTGTTTGGGATGCCATTCAAAACCCGGCAGTCCTGCAAAGCTGTATCCCCGGTTGCGAAAGCCTTGAAAAAACGGCGGACAATGTGTTCGAGGCGCGGGCCACGCTGAAAATCGGCCCGGTGAAGGCGACCTTCAAAGGCAAAGTCACGCTGGACGAGATGGAGCCGACCCACCGTTGCGTGTTGCGCGGTGAGGGCCAGGGCGGCGTTGCGGGCTTTGCCAAAGGTGAGGCCGAAGTTCTTTTGACCCCGGATAATGGACAGACGGTGCTGACCTATACGGCCAAGGCAAATGTCGGGGGCAAGCTTGCGCAAATCGGCCAAAGGCTGATCGACGGCGCGGCGCGGCAGATTGCTGACGATTTTTTCACGCGGTTCTCGGCGGCGGTGTCTGCTCCGCCTTTGCTCGATGCCGTCAAGGATGTTCCGCCGGAGATTGTTGCCGCCCAGCCGGTTGCGGGCGCGGCGCTGGTGCCGTCCCAACTCGAAGGGATTTCGACCGAGATCTGGGTCGTGGGGCTGGTCGCGGTGGTGATCATTCTTTTGTTGATGTTCGGGCTGGTGCTCTGACCACGCCCGCGCGGGGTTGACGGCGCGCAAGGACTGGGCGGATCATTCCGCCCTCGCACATTTCACTATAGGGAGCCTCGCATGACGGCCGTTTCTCTGACGGTGAACGGAAATGCTGTTTCCGCCGATGTCGAAGACCGCACCCTGCTGGTTTATTTTCTGCGCGAGCAGTTGCAGTTGACGGGCACGCATATCGGCTGTGACACCAGCCAGTGCGGCGCCTGTGTGGTGCATTTGAACGGGCGGGCGGTGAAAGCCTGTTCGCTGTTTGCGGTGCAGGCGCAAGGCGCTGACGTCACCACCATCGAGGGGCTGGCCAGGGACGGTCGGCTGCATCCGGTGCAGGAGGCGTTTCGCGAACATCATGGGCTGCAATGCGGGTTTTGCACGCCGGGGATGATTATGACGGCGGTGGATATGATCCGCCGCATCCCGGTGCTGGACCGCGCGACGATCCGCGCGGAGCTTGAGGGCAATATATGCCGCTGCACCGGCTATCAGAACATTGTCAGCGCGATTGAAGATGCTGCCGCGCGCATGGCGGCGGATGCGGAGAAGGCGGCGTGAGCATGATCCCTTATGGCTTTGCCTATCATCGGGCGCAGTCGCTGGAGGATGCGCTGGCGCGGCTGGCCGCCTCGCCGGATGCGAAACTGCTGGCGGGCGGACAGACCCTGATTGCCACGATGAAGATGCGGCTGGCGAGCCCTTCCGACTTGATCGACATTTCGGGATTGGCGGATCTTTCGTTTATTCGCGTGGACGAAAAAAACGTGACCATTGGGGCGGCGACCACCCATGCTGAGGTGGCGCAATCGGCGCAGGTGCGCGGTGCCCTGCCCGGCCTTGGTGAGCTGGCGCAATTGATCGGTGATCCTGCCGTGCGGCATCTGGGGACGATTGGTGGCAGCTTTGCCAATAATGATCCGGCTGCGGATTATCCGGCAGCGGCGCTGGCGTTGAACGCGATTGTGCGCACCTCGGCGCGCGAGATTGCGGCGGAAGATTTTTTCACCGGCATGTTTTCGACCGCGCTGGATGATCAAGAGATTGTAACTGAGGTTTCGTTTCCGCTGGTCATGCGCAGCGGTTATGCGAAGTTTCGCAATCCCGCCTCGCGCTACGCGATGGCGGGGGTGTTTGTGGCGCAAGGGGCAGACGGTGTGCGCGTGGCGGTGACGGGCGCAGGGTCTTGCGTGTTTCGCCAGCCTGAAATGGAAGCGGCGTTGACGGCGCGGTTTGCGCCGGATGCGCTGGAGGGGATTGTGGTTGATCCGGCTGAGCTCAATTCTGATCTGCATGGCTCGGCGGAGTATCGGGCACATCTGGTGGCGGTGATGGCGAAGCGGGCGGTGGTGGCGGCGTTGCGTGCCTGACGGTTGGATATGATGGATTCCATGATGTCTTCGGACGATGTTCTGGAAACAGCGGCGCGGTGGTTGGGGGAAGGCCATCGGGTGGCTTTGGGGACTGTAGTGAAGACCTGGGGCTCTGCGCCGCGGCAAGCTGGAAGCCAGATTGCCGTGCGCGAGGATGGGGCGTTTGTCGGCTCCGTGTCGGGCGGGTGTGTGGAGGGCGCGGTGATTGCGGATGCCTTGCGCGCGCTGGACGACGGCGTGCCCGCGCGGCTGGAGTTTGGTGTCAGCGATCAACAGGCCTGGGACGTGGGGTTGGCCTGCGGCGGGCGTATTGAAATTTATGTCGAAGCGGTTCGCTGATGCGTGTCGCCAATCTTGCCGCCCTCAATGCGGCGCGCAGCGCGGGCCGCGCAATCGTGCGGGCGCTTGATCTGGACAGCGGTGACGAGCGGCTGATCGATCCTGTCACCGACATATCTGCCCTGGGCGTTGCGGCTGCCGCGGCGGCGCGCGCAGACCAGAGCGGGCCGGTGGAGATTGATGGGCGGCAGTGGTTTTTGGCGGTGTTCAATCCGCCGCTCGAACTGGTGATTGTGGGCGCGGTGCATATTGCGCAACCCTTGGCGCGCATGGCGGTGATGGCGGGCTATGCTGTGCGGGTGATTGATCCGCGCACCGCTTTTGCAACGGTTGAACGCTTTCCCGATGTTGCCCTGTCGCATGAGTGGCCGGATGAGGCGTTGGTGAAAGCGCCGCTGGGGCCGCGCAGTGCACTTGTGGCGTTAACGCATGATCCCAAGGTGGATGACCCGGCTTTGATCGCGGCACTGCGCTCGCCCTGTTTTTATATCGGTGCGCTGGGCTCGAAGAAAACACAAGGCGGGCGCCGGGAACGGTTGCAGGCAGTGGGGTTTGAGGCTGCGGCGCTAAAGCGGATTCACGGCCCCATCGGGCTGAATATCGGGGCACGAACCCCGGCCGAAATTGCGCTGGCCATTCTTGCAGAAATGACTGGCGTGCTGCGCGTGGGCGACACTTCGGGAGCATGACATGCCGCCCACGCCACAGACCAGAACCCAATAGGATGCGGGCTCTAGATTTGTTCAGGCTTACTCAGGCGTTTGCGCACCGGACGGCTGGGCCTTGTTCATGTGCCCCTTGTTCATGTCTCCATGGCGGTCGCCCTTTTGGAAACGGTGATGATGCATGGCGCCTTTCAGATCGTCTTTTGTGACGTAGCCTTTCTTGTCCTTGTCGAGATGGGTGAACATTTTTGTCTCCGGCGCGGAGAATTCACTCAGCGTCAGCGTGCCATCGTGGTTGGCGTCCAGCCGGTCGAACCGCTTGTCCTGAAAGCCGCGTTTGCGTTCCGCAGAGATCTGCTTGAAGCCGTCCTGTGTGAGGGCTCCGGCTTTGGCGAACTTGTCGAACTTGGCCGAGGCTAGCTGGTCGAATTCGGCGCGGGTGACTTTGCCGTCTTTGTTGGCATCGTACTGGGCGCAGAAACCTGCTGCGCCAAAGCGCATGCCGTGATAGCCACGCCAATGGCCTTTGCGCTCATTTTTGTCCGCAGCGGATGTATCCGCAGCGGGCGTTGCCGCGGATTTTTCACGCGGGGCACAGGAGACTTCACCCGTTCCCTTGCGGTCCATCATGTTGAAGCGGGCGCGCTGGGCGTTGAGAAATTCCTCCCGGTCGACCTTTCCATCGGCGTTCCAGTCGATCTTTTTAAACATACTCTCGGATCGGCCTTCGAAGCGGTGTTCGGGCTTGAGGGTTTCAAACTGTGCTTTGGTGAGGGTGGTTTTTCCGCCTGACGCCTCGGCGAAGCGTTTGGCCAGTACCGCATCGATTTCGGCCTGGGTGATCTTGCCATCGTTATTGGTATCGTATTGCTGGAACATAGCGTGTTTGCCGAAGGCGCGCGTAGACGCTTGCTGATCGCCCGGGGCGGCGGCTGCCGCAAATGCGCCGCCGGCCAGGAGGGCGGTGAGAACCGTGCCTATTGCGTACTGGGAATGTCTTGTCATGTCCGTCTCCTTGAATGCCGCCTCCTGCTACGGAGCTATAGGTAAGCGGCTCGGCGCTCAGAACTATGTTGGGCGTAAGGCTATTTGACGGCTTTTGTCCCCATGGGCGGGCTTGCGATACTTTGCGACAATTGCATTTGCATGGGAGGCTATGGCTTCGCATGTTTGCGGGATGGACGACGCCTTGAGCAAAGACGACAGCAAGCCCCATATTCTGGTGGTGGAGGATTCGCGCGATATTCGCGAGCCTTTGGCCCGGTATTTGCGCGAAAACGGCTATCGCGCCACCACGGCTGCCGACGCGCAGGTGGCCCGTAAGGTGATGAAGGGCGCCGCCATCGATCTGGTGGTGCTGGATATTATGATGCCGGGCGAGGATGGGCTGAGCCTGTGCCGCGCTATCCGCGAAAGCTCGCAAATCCCCGTCATCCTGCTCACGGCCCGTAATGAGGAGGTGGACCGCATTGTGGGGCTGGAAATGGGGGCGGACGATTATATCGCCAAGCCATTTTCGCCGCGCGAGTTGATTGCCCGCGTGGCCGCTGTTTTGCGCCGGACACAGGCCCTGCCGCCGCGCCAGAAACCGCCGGAGACCGCGCGCATCCGCTTTGGTGACTGGACGCTGGATACCGGCCAGCGCGAGTTGATTGGGCCGGACGGGCTTGCCTCACCTTTGTCGAGCGGCGAATTCCGGCTTTTGGTGGTGTTGCTGGAGCGGCCCAAGATTGCGCTGACCCGTAATCAGTTGCTCGATTTGACCAAGGGGCGGGAGGCGGAGTTTTTCGACCGCTCCATCGACAATCATGTGAGCCGGTTGCGCAAGAAGATTGAGCCCGATCCGCGCAACCCGCGCTACATCAAAACGGTGTGGGGCGGCGGCTATATGTTCGCGGTTGATCCGGAAGCGGTTGATCGGGAAGATTGGGTCTGATGCGTTTCTGGCCGCGCAAACTTGCCTCGCAACTGATTGTGGTCACGGCGGCGGCGGTGATTGCGTCCAACGTCGCCGTGGCGGTGTGGTTTGAAGTGAGCCGCGAACGGATGAATGAAAGCGCCTTTACCGAAAGGCTGCTCGACCGGGCGGTTTCGGCCGCGACGCTGCTCAGCACCATCCCGCAGGACCAGCGCGCAACGGCATTGCGCTCCATGCGCTCTCATGCCTGGCGGTACACGCTGGTGCAGGCAGCCCCGCGCGCTGTGCAGATGACGCCGGGCGAACAGGTGCTGGCGGCGCGGGCGCGCGCCATGTTGCCCGAGGACAGGGCCACGCAGCCGGTCACGGTGAAGGTTACCCCGCCTGCGGAGCGCAAGCAGCGCATGCGGCGCAATCGCCAGCCCATCATTTCCATCACCGTGCCGGTGGCGGGCGAGACGCAATTGATCACCACCTTTTACCGCCCGCCCTCGCCGCCCTGGCCTGTTGAAACCTTTATCGCGGCGCTGGCGGCGATTGTGACGGCCTCGCTTGCGGCGGCGTTGGTGGCGCGGCGGGTGGCGCGGCCGCTTTCGCAATTGTCGGCGGCGGCCACTGTGGCGGCGGGCGGCGGTGCCGCGCCGCGTGTGCCCGAAGAAGGGCCGGAGGATGTGCGCCATGCGGCGGCGGCATTTAACGCGATGACCGATCAGGTGTCGCGCACGCTGGCGAGCCAGCGCCAACTCTTGTCTGCCGTGGGGCATGATTTGCGCACGCCGCTAACGGCGATGCGGATCAACATCGAATTTATTGACGATGCGGAGCTGCGCGAGCGGCTGGAGCATAATCTTTCCGAATTGCAGGATTTGACGGAGGCTGTTTTGTCCGCTGCCAAGGGGGCTGGCGCGGAGCCGATGCGGCACATGGATCTGGCGGCGCTGGTCGAGAGCGTGTGCTCCGATCTGGAAGATATGGGCAAGCCGGTGGAATGGGAGCCACGCGAGCCTGCGCCCTGCACCTTCCGGCCCAATGAAATGCGGCGGGCGGCGCGCAATCTGATCGAGAATGCGATGGCCTATGGCAAACGGGCTTTTGTGCGGCTGGATGCGGCGGGGGATGGCTATGACCTCATTGTCGAGGATGAGGGGCCGGGGATTGCGGAAGGCGATCGGGCGCGGGTGTTTGAGCCTTTTGTACGGCTGGAGATATCGCGCAATGTGGAGACCGGCGGTTCCGGGCTGGGGCTGACGCTGGTGCAGGCGATTGCCACTGGCCATGGCGGCACGATTGCGCTGGAAAACCGCGAAACGGGTGGTTTGCGGGCGGTGCTGCATTTGCCTAAGGCGCGCGCGGGCTCGTAAACTTGAGCCATGCAATTTGGTGCTGTTTCCATTGCCCTGGCAGAGGGCGCGCTGTTGGCACATGCGCGCCGCGTGGACGGACGGCTGCTGCGCAAGGGGCGCGTGCTCTCCGCGGAGGATATTCGTGCGCTCACGCGTGCGGGCGTGGCTGAGCTAGTGGTGGCGCGGCTGGAAGACAGCGATGTTGAGGAAAATGAAGCGGCGCGGCGGATTGCTGCGCGCTGTGCCGGTGCAGGACTTGTGGCCAATGCGCCGTTTACGGGGCGGGTGAATCTTTATGCGGCGTGTGCGGGCGTTGTTGAGGTTGATGCCGCGGCGATTGATGCGCTGAACGGGCTGGATGAGGCCATTACCATTGCGACGCTGGCGCCGTTTGCGCGGGTTGATGCGCGGGCGATGGTGGCCACGATTAAAATTATTCCGTTTGCCGCGCCTGCTGCGGCGGTGGAGGCGGCGGAACGCTTGCTGGCTGCGGCGCCTTTGCGGGTGGCGGGTTTTCGCCCGCGGCGTGCGGCGCTCATTTCAACCACCCTGCCAGACCTCAAGCCTTCGCTGCTGGATAAGAATCGCAGCGCACTGGAGGCGCGGATGGCGGCGCTGGGTGGGGAGATCGTGTTTGAGCGGCGCGTAGCGCATGAGGCTGGCGCGTTGGCGGAAGCGTTGCGGGCGGCTGAGGGCTGTGACCCCATTCTGGTGTTTGGGGCGAGTGCGATTACTGACCGGCGGGATGTGATTCCGGCGGCAGTGGAGATGGCGGGCGGGGTTGTCCGGCATTTTGGGATGCCGGTGGACCCGGGGAATTTGCTGCTGCTCGGTGAGATGGGCGGCGCCGATGTGATTGGCCTGCCCGGCTGTGCGCGCTCGCCCAAGCGCAACAGCATCGACTTTGTGCTGGAGCGGCTGGCGGCGGGGCTGACGGTGACGGGGCGCGATATTGCGGCGACCGGCGTGGGCGGGCTTTTGACCGAGATTGGCAGCAGGCCGCAGCCGCGTGATGAGGTGCCGGTGGAGGCCCTGCGCGCGCCGGTGATTGCGGCGGTGGTTCTGGCGGCGGGCATGTCGTCTCGCATGGGGCAGAACAAGCTGCTGCTGGAGGTGGGGGGGCAGGCTCTGATCCGGCGGACGGTGGAGACGGTGCTTAAATCTGCCGCTGCGGAAGTGATTGTGGTGGTGGGGCGGGATGCGGATCGGGTAACGGCAGCGCTTGCAGGATTGCCGGTAACGATTGTGATTAATGATGTGTTTACAAATGGTTTGAGCACATCTTTGAAGGCGGGTCTGAACTGCGTTTCGGGCCAGTCTGACGGGGCGATGATTGTGTTGGGGGATATGCCGGGGATTACGCCTCAGATGCTGGATACGCTGATGGCGGCGTTCCGGCCGGCGGAGGGGCGCGCGATTTGTGTGGCCAGCCATGGGGGCAAGCG
>DATJDE010000387.1:0-11218 GCA_035497595.1 Rhizomicrobium sp.
ACAAATGCGAAGTTGAAGTGGAAGAACACAACTGCGACCGCAGCAATGCCACGAAGCCCATCAAGGCCCGGGAGGCGTTGTTTCGAATTCAAAGCATACCCTCAACGCGACTGAGGGAGCATGCGACAGATTGAGTATTCATCAGCCGCGACCACCTCTATCACTTCAACTAGCCTGATTTAATCTCCGTTTCCAGAAGTAATGACAGCGAATACACACAATTCTCTACGAATTAGCCAAACTCACGCGCGATGCGCACCGGGGCGCCGTGCTGCTCAAAATTGCTAGGCGCCAAGATGGGCACGACGCCTTTGACGAGGCTTTTGCGGGCGCAGGCGAATTGGCGCCTCTCAGGCGGGCCAAAGTGTAAGCGTCCGTTCTTTGAAGCTTTTGAGGGAACTCCTCGCCAAGGGGCTTCAGAGCGGGCGCTGGAACAGATCAGCGGGCGCAGCGTTACCCGATGGCTAAACCATGCCAAAGGGCTTTCATGGCACCCCCTCGCGCCGCGCTGAAACCTTGGGATAGAGGTTTCACATGAGTTTTACACAATTGGATCCTGCGCTTCCTGTCACGGTGGAAGAAAAGGGGTCTGGATATGCTATTGCCGTGATCGATTATGGACAGGAACACAATTTGATCTGGGTCGTCGCTCTGAACGAGAGCGGGGAAATCTGGTGTTCGCCAAATCCGAAAGTGCGGCTGTGCAGAAATTGGACGATGGGCAGGTTGTTCACGAGCAATGCCCACTCGGACAGACTCAAAGTCGCTGCCGAATAGGCCCGGTACGAAACCTGCCTATCCAAGATCCTGCCGCGTGCAGCCTGCGAAGCCCAGAATGAAATCCGGGCCGAAGGCGCGCGAGGGCGTTTGAAAACCTGGTTCTGCGTTGCCGGATAAAAGGCGCTGCGCGATTTCGAGGCTGGTCTGGCCGGTGAGTGTGTAGCCATCGGGCGTGGTGAGGCGGGCGATGACTTTTTCGCCGCGCGCATTCACCGCTTCGCCGATCAGCGTGCCGAAGCTGGTGGCGCGCTCAGTATCGCTCGGCCCCTCGGGCAAAAGATTGATGCCGCGTTTGAGCAGGCTTTGCACCGGCTTGCGGCTCAGCAGCCAGCGGGCGGCAGGCCCCAGTTTGGCCACGCCTTCAAGTTGGGGCGAGGCTTCGAAATAGACCGTGATGTTTTCGATTCCGGTGGAATGATACGCGGTCGAGACATCGCCCCAGCCGATGGCGATGGCCGGGCGCGGGCCGTTGCCGAAATCAAACGCGCGCCGGGCTGGCGGCCATTGGGTGAGGATGCGGCCAGCGCGCCGGATGCGCACGGGATCGCCAACACTTTCGAGGCTGGATTTGGCGGTGCCGCGCGAGACTTTTTCCAGCCCGCCGATGGCGAGGGTCAGTTCGGTTGCATCGGGCAGGCGGGCTTTCATATGCGCGGCCAGACAATCGCTCGGCACGACATCGAAGCCGACGCCGGGGATGACGGCGATGCCTGCCTCTCTGGCCTCGGCATCGCGCGCGGCGCAGGCCTCTAACACCGCGATCTCGCCTGTAATGTCCATATAATGCCGCTTGGTGCGCAGGCAGGCATCAAGCATGGGTTTTGAGGTTTGCGAAAAGGGGCCTGCGATGTGAAGCACGGCCTCGACCTCGCCCAAAGCAGCATCCAGCGCGGCGGGATTGTCGAGGCTGAAACTGCGATACTCAAAGCCCAAGGGATCGGCGACCGCCTTCAACCGCGCGTCGTTGCGTCCGGCGAGAAGCGGGTTCAGGCCCCGCGCCTTGGCCGCTTTTGCCACCAGTTTTCCGGTGTAGCCGGTGGCGCCGTAAATCATCAGCCTGCCAGACATCAGTCCCCCCGCGTCCTCTGCCGGTGCAGCGTAGCACCGGCAGGCGAAGGGCTAAAGCGGAGGGTGATACTAAACCAGAACGGAGTTTGGCGGCAGGCCGAGGAGGGCGCGGCCGTGCAATTCCCGCGACATATCCATGTCATAGACCACATGGCTCGACATCACATTGATGTCGCGCAAGGCCCGCTGAACGGGGCTTTTCAGCGCGTGGGCGCTGGAGCCGCTGGCTTCGCACACAATGCGCACGGCTTTGCGGCTCAACTCCATCGCATAGGCGACCTGCGCCCGAAGGCGAATACGTTCGTTCAGATTGGCCGGGTGCCCCTTGGCCCCCAGTTCGACATTCTCCTTGCCGACCTGGCGCAGGATAAGCTCTGCGGTGCGGGCGAGGACGTCTGCTTCGGCCAGACGCATCTGGGCTGCCGGTTTTTCGCCCTGTTTTTGATCCGTACCAAGAATAAACCGTTCGGACAGCATGGTGCGGAAGTGGTTGACCGCGCCATAGGCCGTCGACACCGCGGGGATGGCCGCGGTGATGGCGAGGAAAGGCAGCATCGGCATTTTGTAGATCGGGTTGTCGTGCAGCAGCGAGCCGGGGGCACGGCCCTCGCGCATATGCCCAAAATCCAGCACGCGATGGGCGGGGACGAAAACGTCGTCGATAACGATATCGTTGCTGCCGGTGCCGACCATGCCATCGACATACCAGGTATCCATGATGCGCACATCGCCGACCGGCAGTGCGAAGAACAGCACAGACGGCGTGCTGCCGCTATCGGGATCGAGCCCTGAGGCCAGCACCCAATCGGCATTCATCACACCGGTGCCCCATTTCCAGCGGCCGGTGAGGCGATAGCCGCCGTTGGTGCGCACCACTTTGCCCGGGGGCTGGGTAACGCCGGGGGCGATGATATAGGGATGGGCGCCAAAGATTTCGGCCTGCGCTTCTTCGGGGAATTGCGACAGCATCCAGTTATGCTCGACGCAGAACGACGTCACCCATGCGGTGGAGGAACAACCTTCACCCAGCGGCAGCATGGCATCGATGAAAGAGTCGATGTCGAATTCGAGCCCGCCATAGCGCTTGGGGACGAAGTGATAGAAGACGCCGGATTTGCGAATGGCGTTCCACACCGCGGGCACGGGGCGGCGATTTTGCTCAGCTTCGCGCGCATGGGCGGCAAGCAAAGGTTTCAGCGCGTGGGTGCGCGCGATCAAGGTTGCCGGTGTCAACGCATCCAGCTCGGCCCGGCTCAGCCAGTCTTTGCCCGGCGGCAGTTCGGCGTGCAGTTCTTTTTCTTGTACCGGCCTGTCCATCATGCGTCCTCTCATTTAGGACAAATATTTTACAAAATTCGCGACAGCGGCGCAAGGCCCCTTCCCCGCGATGCCAAACAGTCAGGCCACCGAGGGTTGGGCCACTGATGGTTGGGACAGAAATTCGAGCGCATGGCCTTCCGGGTCTGCCACAAAGGCGACGCGGATGCCCGAAACGGTATAAGGCGCTGCCTGGGACGTGCCGCCATGGGCCAATGTGCTTGCATAGGCCACATCGGTATCGGCCACAAAAATGGCGAGCGGGCCATGCAGTGTACCCGGAGAAATCTCGCGGCCATCCTTGTGGTGATAGAGCACGAGAGAAAACCCGGTATCGTCTGCTGCCGGGCTCAACACCACTTCCAGCGCACTGGGCACATCTATTTTGCGGGTGACGACAAGACCAAGGACGGTTTCGTAAAATGCCACCATGGCATCCAGATCCCGCACCACGAATTTCATGAAGGCAAAACGCGGCGGCGATTTCGGGCGGGCTGCGGTTTGCGGCGCGTTCGACATGCGAGATCTCCCTTTTATGTAATATTATTTGTCTAATGGTCGGAGCCATTGGGGCAAATGTCAACGCGGGAGCGTCTTGCCCTTCACGCGGCGCGCGGCTTTGATCGGGCCGACAAGGAACCCACACATGAACCTTTCTCTTTCTGCCGACGACGAACACTTTCGCACCGAGATACGCGCCTTTCTGGAGGCATCGCTGAGCGCTGAACTGAAAGATGCCGCGCGCTGCCAGACAAGCGTGTTTATCGATCAGCGTTTCAGCATTGCCTGGCAGAAAATCCTGCACGCCAGGGGATGGGCGGCGCCTGCCTGGCCCAAAGCCTATGGTGGGCCGGGCTGGAGCGAAGCGCAGCGGTATATTTTTGCCGGTGAATGTGCGCGGGCGGGCGCGCCCAGCCTTTCGCCTATGGGCTTGCGCATGGTGGGGCCGGTGATCATGCGCTATGGCACCGAGGCGCAGAAGGCCCATTACCTGCCGCGAATCCTTTCCGGCGAGGATTACTGGTGCCAGGGTTATTCGGAGCCGGGCTCAGGGTCGGACCTTGCATCGCTGCAAATGCGCGCTGTGTCCGATGGCGATGATTACGTGCTCAACGGCTCGAAAATCTGGACCACCCATGCCCATTTCGCCAACCGGATGTTCTGTCTGGTGCGCACGCGCAACGACGGCAAGCCGCAAAGCGGAATCAGCTTTTTGCTGCTGGACATGAAAAGCCCCGGCATCACGGTGCAGCCGATCATTACGCTGGCAGGCGAACATGAGCTTAACCAGGTGTTCTTTGACGATGTGCGGGTGCCCAAAACGGGCCGGCTGGGCGAGGAAAATGACGGCTGGACGGTGGCCAAATATTTGCTGGAGTTCGAACGTGGGGGGAGTTCTGCGCCCTCCTTGCGCGCGGCACTGGAGCATTTGCACCGCGCGGCGCGCCTTGCCCCTGATGGCGAAGGCTCGGCGCTGATCGACGATGGGATTTATCGGGACAAGCTCGCAAGTGCCGGGATTGTTCTGGATGCTATCGAGATGACCGAATTGCGGGTGATGTGTGCGCTATCGGCGGGCAAGAATCCGGGGCCTGCATCATCCATGCTGAAAATGCAGGCGACGGAGGCCATGCAGCATCTCGATGAACTGGCGATCGAGGCGGCGGCCTATTATGGCAATGTTTCGCAAGGCGAGGCGCGCATGCCCGGATCGAACGTGCCCCCTGTGGGGCCGGCTGATGCCCTGCAGGCGATGCCGCGTTATCTGAACAATCGTGCAGGCTCGATCTATGGCGGGGCGAACGAGATTCAGCGCGGGATCATTGCCCGGCTGGTGCTTGGGCTTTGAGTTGGGGGCTCTGCGTTAGATCGGGCTCGCCAGCATGGCGGGCACCAGAGCGGCCAACATCAACATGCCCGGCAGGGAATAGGCATATTGGCGGTTGTTGAGCAGCGTCACCACCGCGAAGAAGGTGATGAAGCCGGCCAGCACCGCGCCCCAGATGCGGGTGATGGGGACCGCGAGAAAGATGGCGGCCGCGAGATTGAGAAAGCCCGCCACACGATAAAACCGGGGCGGGAACTGCCAGCGCGCATAGGCGCGCTGGACAAAGCCCGCACCTGTCAGGTGGACAATACCGCTGGTGGCAAAAAGGGCGGCGAGCAATAGCGCGTCGATGACCGCTGTAGATGGCATTTGCATAAGAACCTCAATATGGCGCGATATAGGTATGGGAGTGCCAATGTCAAAGGCGGTTGCGTGAATAGGTGCTATTCGCTGGGCGAATGGCTGGGCAGGACGGCGCGTAATACCGGTCTAGCTAGCGGCTTTAGTGCTTATTTTTTACAAAACTGCGCGCGGGCTGCGACAATGGGGCAGCCTGGCCGCGGCCCAATGTGCGGGCAGCGTTAATTTAGGGTTGGTTTTCCCGGCTTCGGCAGGTTCCGGCTTTATAAATTCGGCCACATGGTCTACGCCCAATCGAACCAATCTTTCCGGAGCTTTAGCGTGTCCAACGTCGCGGTGATCGGCGCCCAGTGGGGTGACGAGGGAAAAGGCAAGATCGTTGACTGGCTCAGCGCCCGTGCCGATGTCGTGGTGCGTTTTCAGGGCGGCCACAATGCCGGCCATACGCTTGTCATTGACGGCGTGACCTACAAGCTGAGCCTTTTGCCGTCTGGTGTGGTGCGGTCGGGCAAGCTCGCCGTCATCGGCAATGGCGTGGTGATCGACCCGTGGGCCTTTTCGGATGAAGTGACGCGATTGCGCGGCCAGGGCGTCAGCATATCGCCGGACAATCTGGTGATCGCCGAAAACGCGGTGCTGATTTTGCCGCTGCATCGTGAACTCGATGTGCAGCGCGAAACCTCCAATAGCGGGCAGGCACTGGGCACCACCAAGCGCGGCATTGGCCCGGCCTATGAGGACAAAGTGGGCCGCCGCGCTTTGCGGGTGGTCGATTTGAAAGACTTTGCCACGCTTCCGGCCAAGATTGATCGGCTGCTGGCGCATCACAATGCGTTGCGCCGGGGGATTGGCGCGGAAGAGATTGAGGCCGCTGCGGTGTTGGCAGCGCTGAAGGAAATCGCGCCCGTCATTCTTCCCTTCGCGGGATCGGCCTGGCGCAGGCTCCACGAGGCGCGGCTCGCGGGCAAACGGATTTTGTTCGAGGGGGCGCAGGCGGTACTGCTCGACATCGACCACGGAACCTATCCGTTCGTGACCTCGTCCAACACGGTGGCGGGGCAGGCGGCGGCGGGCGCGGGCGTTGCGCCGCGCGATATCGGCACCGTGCTGGGCATTGTGAAGGCCTATACGACACGGGTGGGGGAAGGCCCCTTCCCCACCGAGCTGACCGATGAGACGGGCGAATTGCTCGGCCGCCGGGGCGCGGAATTCGGCACCGTGACGGGACGCAAGCGGCGCTGCGGCTGGTTCGATTCGGTGCTGGTGCGCCAGACGGTGATCACCGGTGGGATCGACGGCATCACCCTGACCAAGCTCGACGTGCTGGACGGCTTCAAAGAGATCAAGTTTTGCGTCGCGTATGATCTGGATGGGACGCGAATCGACTATTTGCCCGCCGATGCCAATGAACAGGCTCGCTGCGTGCCGATTTACGAAACCATGGAGGGCTGGGAAGGCTCGACCAGGGGAGCGCGGAGCTGGGCGCAGCTTCCGGCGCAGGCGGTGAAATATGTCCGCCGGATCGAGGAATTGACGGGGGTGACCGTGGCACTGGTCTCCACCAGCCCCGAACGCGAAGACACCATTCTGGTCAAAGACCCCTTTATGGAGCGCTGACGCTCTCTTGCGCGCGGACGCAGTGTCCAGCAGGCTGGGGCCACAGCCATTCATAAAACAGGAAGGAAGTCGTTTCATGTTGAAGACCCGCTTTACAGAAATGTTCGGGGTCGATGCCCCCATTACCTGCGGTGGCATGACCCGCGTGGGCAAGGCCGAGTTGATTGCCGCCGTCGCCAATGCGGGCGCGCTTGGCTTCATCACCGCCCATTCGGCGGGCCAGCCCGAAGATCTGGCGAAGGAATTGAAGCGTTGCCGCGAGATGACGGACAAGCCGTTTGGCGTGAACCTGACCATTCTGCCGTCGATCACGCCCATTCCGTATGACGAATATCGCGAGGCGATCATCGAAGGCGGTGTGAAGATCGTGGAGACGGCGGGCAACAACCCGGCGCCGCATCTGCCGCGTTTCAAGGAAGCGGGCGTGAAGGTGATTCACAAATGCACCAGCGTGCGCCATGCGGTGAAGGCCCAATCCATTGGCGTCGATTGCGTGTCGATTGACGGGCTGGAATGTGCGGGCCATCCCGGCGAGGACGATGTCGGCGGCATGATCCTGTTCCCGGCGACGGCGGACAAGCTGACCATTCCCATCATCGCCTCGGGCGGTATTGCCGATGCGCGCGGGCTTGTGGCGGCGCTGGCGCTGGGCTGCGATGGTGTGAACATGGGCACCCGCTTCATGGCGACGAAAGAAGCGCCGATCCATCATAATGTGAAACAGCAGATCGTGGACAATGACGAACGCGGCACCAACCTGATCCTGCGCACGCTGCACAACACCGCGCGCGTGGCGAAGAATGCGATCAGCGATGAAGTGGTCGCCATCGAACGGCGCGGAAACGCGAGTTTTGCCGATGTGAAGGATCTGGTGGCGGGCATGCGCGGCGCGACTGTGCTCGACAAGGGTGAGATGGATGCGGGCATCTGGTCTGCCGGGCAGACGCAAGGGCTGATCCACGACATTCCGAGCTGCCAGGAGCTTGTGGCGCGCATTGTCGCCGAAGCCGAAGCGATTATCCGCAACCGGCTGGGCCGGGTTCTTAGCTGAGGCCGATGGTAGATTGATGACGAAAATGGCCCGGGAAACCGGGCCATTTTTATGTGCGCGGCCTGCCCCAGCGCATGGAGGCATTGGGGGCCGGGGCCGCCGCAGGTTCGGCAGAGGGCCTGTTCAACAGATGCATGTGATTGAGCGGACCGTGGCCATGGCCGAAGCCGGGCGCGGTGCGGATCGCATCCTGCACATAGGAGCGGGCGCGGCGGATCGCTTCGATCAGCGGCATATCTTGCGCCAGACCGACGGCGATGGCGGTTGCCAGCGTGCAGCCTGTGCCGTGGGTTGAGGTGGTGTTGAGCCGCGGCGCGGTGAGGCGTTGGGAGCCGGATTTGCTGACCAGCACATCGGTCACGGTTTCGCCCTCCAGATGCCCGCCTTTGACCAATACGGCCTGCGCGCCGGTTGCCAGAAGCGATTGGCCGGCTTGCAGGCAATCGGCCACGCTTTCGATCGGCAGGCCGGTGAGGCGGGAGGCTTCGGGCGTGTTGGGAGTGATGAGGACGGCGAGCGGGAACAGGCTGGTCATCAGCGTGTTGGGCGCATCGTCTTCGAGCAGGGAGGCGCCGCCTTTTGCTTCCATCACTGGATCGACCACCAGCGGGATGTCGCTTGCATAGGTGGAAAGCGTTTGGGCGACGGCGCGAATAACCTCCGACGAGCCGAGCATGCCGATCTTGATGGCATCGGCGCCAATATCTTCGAGCGCGCTCACAATTTGGGCGCGCACAATATTGACCGGAATCGGGTGGACGGCGTGGACGCCCTGGGTGTTCTGCACCGTGACCGCGGTGATGGCCGTCATGGCATAGGCGCCAAGGGCGGTGGCGGTTTTAATGTCGGCCTGAATACCGGCGCCGCCACTGGAATCGGAGCCTGCAATCACCAGAAGGCGGGCAGGTTTTGTCACCGCGCCGCTTCCTCGATGGCGGAGGCGACATCGCGGATCACCTGTTGGACCAGCGCGATATCATCGCTTTCCGCCATGATGCGGATGACAGGTTCGGTGCCGGATTTGCGCACCAATAGCCGCCCCGAACTGTTGATGCGGGCTTCGGCTTGCTTGATGCAATCCATCACGCGCTTGTCGCTGAGCGGTTGGCCGGATTTGAAGCGCACATTGTGCAGAAGCTGGGGGAGCGGCTCATAGAGATGGGCTGCCTCACTTGCGGTTTTGCCTTCGCCTGCAATCACTGCCAGCACCTGGAGGGCTGCGATCAGCCCATCGCCTGTGGTGGAGAAATCGTTGAGGATGATGTGGCCGGACTGTTCGCCGCCAACATTGAAATCACCCTCATGCATCATGCCCAGGACATAGCGGTCGCCCACCGCGGCGCGGGCGAGTTTGAGATCGAGGCTGCCGAGATAGCGTTCGAGCCCGGCATTGGACATGACGGTGCCGACCACGCCGCCGCCTTTGAGATCGCCGGATTTCTTCCAGGAATTGGCGATGAGCGCCAAAATCTGATCGCCGTCGATGATCTGGCCATGTTCATCGGCCATCACCACGCGGTCGGCATCGCCGTCCAGCGCGATGCCGAAATCGGCGCGCATTTCGCGGACTTTGCGGGCCATTGCTTCGGGCGCGGTGGAGCCACATTCGGAATTGATATTGAAACCATCCGGCGTCACGCCGATGGGCACGATGTCTGCCCCCAGCTCCCACAGCACGGCGGGGGCCACGCGATAGGCCGCGCCATTGGCGCAATCGATAACGATGCGCAAACCATCCAGCCGCATGTTTTTGGGGAAGGTGCGTTTGGCGAATTCGATGTAGCGGGCCTGGGCATCGTCGATGCGTTTGGCGCGGCCGATTTCGCGCGGCGTGGCGAGCCCTTTTTCCAGCCCGTTATCCATCAGGGCTTCGATTTGGTGTTCGATCTCATCGGACAGTTTTTGCCCGTCGGGACCGAAGAATTTGATGCCGTTGTCTTCAAACGGATTGTGCGAGGCCGAAATCATCACGCCCAGATCGGCGCGCAAGGAACGGGTGAGCATGGCGACCGCCGGCGTCGGCAGCGGACCGAACTGAAAGACATCCATACCGACCGAGGTGAAGCCTGCGACCAGCGCCGATTCGACCATATAGCCGGAGAGGCGGGTATCTTTGCCGATCACCACGCGGTGGCGATAATCCCCATTCATGAAAATGCGGCCAGCCGCCATGCCGGCCTTCATGACCAGCTCCGGGGTTAGCGATGCGGAATTGGCGCGGCCCCGAATGCCGTCGGTACCAAAGAACTTGCGGGTCATACTATCTCTCCCTCGGGGGCAAACCCTGCCCCCGAACCTCTATCAAAGACTGTACCAGAAACTTCCAGCTGATGGATAACGCAGCCGCAAAATCCTTACGCCGTCACCCGGCATTGTGCCTAACATCCAAAGCATCCCAAACCTTTAACGCATCGGCGATGGCGGCGGGATCATGGGTTCTGATGTGATCGGCGCCCTGGCGGGCGGCGAACAATTCGGCGGCCAGCGTGGCCGGGCCGCTGTCTTGCGCTTTGCGGCCGGTGAGCTTGCGCAAGAACGACTTGCGGGAGACCGAGACAAAGAGCGGCAGGCCGAAGGCGCGTTTGAGCTGCGGCAGCCCCGCCAGCATGGCGAGCGAAGTGGCCGGATTGGTGCCGAGGAAAAACCCCATGCCGGGGTCAAGGATAAGACGCTCGCGCGCGATGCCGGCCCCGGTGAGCGCGGCGATCCGCGTTTGGAAGAACGCGATGCAGCGCGGCAGGATTTCGTCTGGCGGCACATCTATTTCTGTCGCTTTGCCCCGCGCCTGCACTGCATGCATGACGATGAGTTTGGCGCTGGATGCTGCCAGCGCGGGATAGATTTCAGGATCGGCAAAACCCTGGATGTCGTTGAGATAGGCGACACCGCGGTCGAGCGCCCAAAGCTGCACGGGCGGCGAAAACGTATCTATCGAAACCGCGATGCCCTGTTGCTGGAGCTGCGGCACCACAGCGGCGAGGCGAGCGATTTCGACATCTGGCGGGACGGCCGCAGCATCCGGGTTGGAGGAGGCGGCGCCGATGTCGAGCACATTGGCACCGCTGTCGATCAGGTGTTTGGCATGAGATAACGCGGCGGCGGGCGCCAGATAGCGCCCGCCGTCGGAGAACGAATCCTCCGTGATATTGAGTATGCCGAAAAGCTGCGGCGTCACCGGCCCGGCTGCGGCTCCGGCG
>DATJDE010000388.1:0-1683 GCA_035497595.1 Rhizomicrobium sp.
GTGGGAACGCGTCAACGGCCGATAGAGCAGGTCAATACGGATGGCCGTGTCGTCAAGGCGCAGCTAGATTTCGTGTGCGAAGATCTGCGCTCGGCCCGCTACACGGCGCTTATCTGGGGGGCCATCATCGCAGCTCTGGCATCGAGCTATTTCGGCTATTTTGGGCATACGCCGCTGTGGCGGTGCCTGGTCATGGTCGGGGTGATTTCCCTGATGACGCTGACGGTGTCGATACTGGCCGCCCGCTATAAAACAGTCGCCCGCAATAGCCACGACATCGCGGTGATGCGCCGCTGGTTTCACCGTTTCACGGCGATGGAATTTCTGACCAGCCTTGCCTGGGGCGCGATGCCGTGGTTGCTCTGGGAAGACGGCAACCAGATCAACCACCTTGCCCTTGGTGGCTTGATGGCCGCCGCGATCGCCATGCAGTCGGTGATGCGCATCAATCACGCCAATCTGTTCCTGGCGACCCTCATGCCGATGCTGGTGTGCACCATTGCGCGGTTCTTGACCGGAGATTCGGTGATGGACTTTGTGATGGGTGGCCTGTTCGTTCTCTATGGCATCCAGTTCAATATGGATGGTGGCCGCCTGACGCGCCGGGTCAGTGAAGATACGCGCCTGCGTTTCCAGGTAGAGGATCTTGCCCGCGAACTCGAAGAAACGCGAGATGAAGCGTTGCGCAAACGCTTCGAGGCCGAAACCGCCAATGCGTCGAAAACCGCTTTTCTCGCCAATATGAGCCATGAGTTGCGCACCCCGCTCAATGCCATTTTGGGTTTTTCCGAAATCATCGCGCAGGAATGTTTTGGGCCCACCGGCTCGCCGCGCTACAAGGAATATGCCGGAGATATTCATGCCTCTGGCGCCCATCTTCTGTCGCTGATCAACGATCTGCTGGATGTTGCCAAGATCGAGGCCGGCAAGATGGATATCGATCCCACGCCGCTCGACGTGCATGAGGCGCTGAATGTTGCGCTCAAAATCATGACGCCCAAAGCGCGCGAAAAGCGGCAGGAACTGGTCGTGGATGTACGGCCTGATACGCCGCCACTTTTTGCCGACGAGCGGGCGCTCAAGCAGATATTGATCAATCTGGTGTCCAACGCCATCAAGTTCACCCCGGAAGGCGGGCGCATCGGGGTCATTGCCAGCAAGGCTGCGGGTGGGGCGTTTCAGGTGGTGGTCGAAGATAACGGCCCCGGCATCCCGAGCGAGAAACTGGATCGCATTTTCACGCCCTTCAACCAGGTCGACAACCGCTATGACCGGCAAGCGGGCGGCACCGGCCTTGGCCTTGCACTGGTGCGCGGGCTTGCAGAACTCCATGGCGGGCGCGCCTGGATCGAAAGCGAGTATGGCCAGGGCTGCAAGGTTTTCGTGGTGCTGCCATCCGAACCCGTTGCCGCACGGCGGAATGAAATAGCAGCCGCGTAAGCGGTGCGCGATAAACATAGCCGCGTAAGCGGTGCGCAAAAGAAAAGGGCGCGGGTGATATTCCCGCGCCCTTTGTCGTTCAGTCCGGCTGATCAGACCGAATAGTACATCTTGAATTCGATCGGATGGGGCGTGTGCTCGAAGGCATACACCTCATCCATCTTCATCTCGATATAGCTGTCGATAAAGTCATCGCTGAATACGCCGCCTTTTTTCAGATAGGCGCGGTCGCGATCCAGATTG
>DATJDE010000389.1:0-6535 GCA_035497595.1 Rhizomicrobium sp.
GTTCTGCCGCTCGCCCACCAGAAAAGCCTGTTGTTCGGCAATGCGCTGATTGCGGCGCCCTTTTGCGTGGAGGGTGGACCGCTGGCCAGCGATGCGGCGGCACTAGCAGCACTGGATGCGGCGGCGATTGCAGTGATGGGCAAAACAGGCGCGTCTTCGCTGGAATTTCGCAGCCGCGTCGCTGCGCGTGACGGCTGGGTGGCGCGCAAAGAACTTTATGCGACCTTTGCCCGCCCGCTTTCGGAAAGCGACGACGAGAATTTGAAAGCCATTCCGCGCAAGCAGCGCGCGGTGGTACGCAAGACCCTTGCGGGCCCGCTGACCAGTGAGATCGACCGCGATGCGGCGCGGCTGTTCCGGGTTTATGCGGAGAGCGTGCGCAATCTGGGTACGCCGGTGTTTCCGCGCAAATATTTTGACGCGCTGCTCAAGGTGTTTGGCGAGGATTGCGACGTCGTCACTATTCTGGATGACGGTGTGCCGGTCAGCGCGGTGCTGAACTTCTATTTCCGCGACACGGTTCTGCCCTATTATGGCGGCGGCACGGTGGGCGCGCGCAGGAACGGCGCCAATGATTTTCTCTATTGGGAAACCATGCGCAGGGCTGCGGCGCGCGGCTATCGGCGGTTTGATTTTGGGCGCAGCAAGGCCGGCACAGGTGCGTTCGCCTTCAAGAAGAACTGGGGCTTCGAGCCGCACTGGCTGGAATATGAGTATTATTTGAAGCCCGGCACAGCGATGCCCGACAAGAACCCGAACAACCCGAAGTTCGCCGCCCTGATCGAAGTATGGAAGCGGCTGCCGCTGCCGGTGGCCAATTTTCTTGGGCCGTTTCTTATTCGCGGGCTTGGCTAGAGCGCGATTCATTTTCGTTGGATCGACGGCGCGCTTCAGCGTCTTGAAGTGTCACCCTTACCTGACCAAAATGAGAAAAGCCGCGTGCGAAATTCGCACGCGGCTTTTGACGTTCAGTCTGGCCTGCTTACTTCCACTTTGCCGCGAGCTGTTTGGCGGCGGCAATGTCTTCAAACTGCGCGCCGGAGGAGAGCAATTTGGTGAGCAGCGGCTTGGCCTGTTCGCGTTTGCCTGAACCATCCAGCGCCACGATCAGATGGTAGGTGATATCCGGATCATTGCCGGACAGTGTGTAGGCGCGTTGCAGCAAGGCCAGCGCTTCGTCTTTTGCGTTGTTGTTCCATTTGAGCCAGCCCAGCGTATCAAGCACCGCGGCCGATTGCGGCTGAATTTTTGCCGCCTGACTGACAAGGGCAATAGCACGCTTGGGATCACTTTTCTGGATCATCCAGCCGACATTGTTGAGCGCGATGACATCATAGGGTTTCAGCTTCAGCACCGCTTCGAACTGTTGGCGCGCGCCAGCCGAATCTCCTGAAGATAGCAGCAGGCTGCCATATTCCTTCATCATCTCGACATCGTTCGGATTTTTGCGCAGCCAATCGGTGAGCAATTGGCGGGCCTTGGCCTTGTCGCCGGTGGCCAGCGAAATACGCTCATAGGCCAGAAGCACCGCTTGTGATGGGCTGGCGGCATAGCTTTTGGCAAGAAGGGCCTTGGCATCATCGGGCCGTTTGAGCTTCATCAGCGTTTCGGCGGTCAGGACGTCCGCGGCAGCCCCAGGATAGGCGGTGGCAAAATCCTTGGCGGCGGCAAGCGCCCGATCCTTGTCCCCAACCTGTACCGCGTAATCGATCAGCGTATTGCGGGCCTGCATGGAGGTGGGATCGAGTTCGGTTGCGCGAGAGAAGGCGCTGATGGCACCGTTGCGATCTTTGTTGGCGGCCAGTGCGTTGCCGAGCAAAAGCTGCGCGCCCGAAGATTGCGGCAAGCGCGTAACCAGGCGGCGGAAGGTGGCGGCGGCCTGATCGCGCGAACCGCGCGCGAACTGGATTTGGCCGAGAAGGGCCGTTGCCTCGTCATTATCCGGCGCAATCTTGAGCGCTGCCTGCGCCGCGCCCTCAGCTTCCTTGAACTTTTTATGCGACAGGTAATAAGCAGACAGAACCAGACGAGGCGTCACATCTTTGGGGGAAACTTTGGAGGCCGTGTTCAGATAGTTCGCCACATCTGCATCGCGCCCTTCGGAGATGGAGATTTGCGCCAGCTTCACATAAGCGAGCGCATTCTTCGGATCCTGTTTCAGGATAGCGTTCAACTCCGCTTTGGCGCCGCCAAGCTTGCCTTGCGCAGACAGTGTTTGGGCCTTGTAATAGCGCGCGGGAATGAACTTTGGATCGAGCTTCAGCGCGGCATCGAAGAGATAGACGGCTTTGGCAAGATCGCCTTTATACATCGCGACCTGACCGCGATAGAGCACCGGCATCGGGTTTTTTGGTGCACTGGCGGCCAGCTTGTCCGCAACCTTTGCTGCTTCGTCGAAGCGCTGTGCTTGCAGCAAGGCAGCGATCAGCGGGCCTGCGGTTTCCGCGCGTTGCGGATTATTTTCGTTCAGCTCGGTGAGTTGGGAGATCGCTTTGTCCGAACGGCCGGATTTGAGTTCGGTCAGGGCAAGCTGGGTTTTCAACACATCGCTGGAAAGGCCGGCGCGTGAGGCTTTTTCAAAATATTCCGTCGCCTGGCTGTATTGGCGCATCCGTGCATAGGCCTGCCCCAGCAGCGCCATAGCACGCGCGTCCTTGGAATTTTTCAGCGGGTCCAGCACATCCAGCGCCTGTTGCGGCGATTTCATTTGCAGGCGCAGCGCACCAAGGCGCAGGCGCGCCTCATCTTCCTTGGGGTATTGCGTCACCACAGACGACAGCAATGAATGGGCCACTTCCTTGTTGCCGGAATCCAGCGCGATCTGTGCCAGAGCGATGCCGATGGCCGGTTGCGAGCGCACGAATTCTGGCGGCAAACCTTGCGCCAGTTTCCACGCGGCCTTCATGTCTTTGGCGCGGGCTTTGATGATTGCCTGATAATACACGCCGATGGGAAGACCGGGCTGTTTGGCGAGGATGGCTTTGACGTCAGCTTCGGCTTTCGCGTCCTGCTTCAGTTTCAGCAACACGCCGATGCGCGCCACCTTTGGCGCGGCGGTATCGGGATAGTATTTCACCAGTTGATCGGCAAAGCCGAGGGCGGCCTTGTCATCGCCCACGCTTTGCAGCAGGGAAATTTTCATCATCAATGCGCCCGCATCTGTCGGCGCGATTTTCAGGGCTTCGTCGGTCACCTTTTGTGCGGTGGCAAGATCGCCTTGTTGCTGTGCCAGCGAGGCGCGGGTCAGAAGGCTCGGCGCATCGCGGCGGATGGCAAGCGAACGATCCATCGCCTGATCGGCTTTTTGCGGCTCGCCGATTTTTTGAAGCGCAATAGCGCGGGCGCGCAACACGTCTGCGGCGCGGACTGATTTGTCACCTGCATTGGGATCGGCAAACTGTTCCAGCAGTTCGCGCTCCTTGCCGCGTGTCAGCATGGCCTGGAAAAGGCTTGGCAGCACCATTTGATCAGGCGCGCCATCGGCACGGGCCTGGCGCAATTCGCGCTCGGCGGACGCGGCATCGCCGGTACGCAACAGCAAATAGCCCAGCTCGGCACGGACCTGGCCGTTTTTTGGCGCCATGCTGACGGCGTTTTTCAGATAGATGATCGCGGTTTTAACGTCACCCTTGCGCAAGGCGGCCTGCGATTGCTCGACCATGTTGCGCAAGCCCGGCGCTTCGGTGCCGGAGACTTTGAGATCGGGTTTGCCGGAAATGGCGGGGGTGTTGTCCAGCGCGGCATATGCGGTATCCGCGACCACGAAACCTGCTGCGAACGTCGCTCCCAAAAGCAGACGCGAGGCAAGTGCGAAAGACGGTTTGAAATTGCTCAAGGCAAATCCTCCTGTGAGACGCGCGAAATCAGACTTCGCGGAGCCGTTTGAGATTGTAAAGATGTGGGCGACTAATTCCCAAAAGCTTCGCCGCTTTGGAAATGTTGCCCTGCGAAATGGCCAGGGCTTCATTCAGCAAGGCACGTTCGAGCTTTTCGGTTTCGATTTTCAGGTTGAGGCTGCGTGATTCGGTTTGCGCTTCTGCCAGATCGAGGTCGATGGCCGTGACCATCGGCCCTTCGGACATGACCACTGCACGTTTCAGCCTGTTTTCAAGTTCGCGGACATTGCCGGGCCAGGCAAATTCGGCGATGGCCGAAACCGCTTCTTCCGACAGGCCGCGCAAGTTGCGGTGGTTGGCGCGGTTGTAGATGTTGAAGAAATGGTGGGCGAGGACCACCGCATCGCTTTCACGATCGCGCAAGGGCGGCAGCTCGATGCGCACTTCGTTCAGGCGATAATAGAGGTCTTCGCGAAACTTGGCCTCCGCGACATAGTTTTCGAGGTTCTTGTTGGTGGCGGACACCACGCGCACATTGACCGAAATGGTGGTGCGGCCCCCTACCCGTTCAAACTGGCGTTCCTGCAGGAAGCGCAAGAGTTTGGCTTGCAGCGGCATCGGCATATCGCCGATTTCATCGAGAAACAGCGTGCCATTGTCGGCCAGTTCGAATTTGCCGGGGGTTTGTTTGATGGCGCCGGTGAACGCACCGCGTTCATGGCCGAACAATTCGCTTTCGAGCAGATTTTCGGGGATGGAGGCGCAGTTGATGGCGATGAACTTGCCTGTGCGGCGGGTGGAGACATCGTGCAGGCCGCGCGCCACCACTTCCTTGCCGGTGCCGCTTTCGCCGGTGATGAGCACGCTCACCTCCGCCGGGCCAAGCCGTTCGATCAGGCGTTTGACTTTGGCCATTTGCGACGAACCGAAAATGAGCCCGGGCAGGTTGAGATTGACGGTTTCGCGCAAGGCGCGGTTTTCATCTTCCAGCTCGTGCATGCGCAACGCGCGGTCGATCACCAGTTTGAGAACGTCGATGTCGATTGGCTTCTGGATGAAATCGAAGGCACCTTTGCCCACCGCTTTCACCGCATTGGTGCGGTCCGCATTGCCGCTGACCACGATCACCTTGGTGCGCGGTGCAGCGATGAGAATTTCTTCGAGCGTTTTCAGCCCTTCGGTCGCGCCATCGGGATCGGGCGGCAGGCCGAGATCGAGCAGGCAGATGCGGAAGGCGCCACTGGTCTTGAAATGGCGCAAGGCTTCTGCCCGCGAACCGGCAATGGTTGCGGTGTGCGGGGCGAGCGCCCATTTCATCTGGCGTTGCAGGCCCGGATCATCCTCCACAAGGAGAATGGGTTCGCCTTCGGCTACGCTCTCGCTGAGCGCAAGATCGCTCATGCCGAAATCCGCCGGGGTTGCTGGCCAGCGACGGGCAGCGCCAGGGTGATGGTTGTGCCTTTTCCGACTGTACTCGACACTTCGATGTCGCCCCCAAGTTCTCGCATAGTTTCCTTTGCCTGATAGGCACCTATCCCAAGGCCCCTGCCTTTGGTCGAACGCAAGGGCCTGAACAACTCTTTCGCAATAAATTGCGGCGTCATTCCGGCACCTTGATCGTCAACATTAAGGCACACCCTGCCCGCCGCGGTTTCAATGCGCAGACACACTTGCGCATCCGCAGGAGTGGCTTCGAGCGCATTGGCGACAACATGTTCCAGAACGTTCAGGAACGCTTTGCGATCCCGTAATGTGACAAAAGCGGGCTGTTCGGTATCGCCCATCGCAAGCTCGATGCCGACAGCGCGCTTGCGCCCGACATAATCGGCCACCAGCGCGGTGAGATCGGTACCTTCGGTGGCGGCGGCGGGAAGTGCGCCGGATTCGCCGCGCAGGCGGGCGAGAAGTTCGTGCAGCTTTTCCACCGAATGTTCGATGGTCAGCACCATGTCCTTGCGGAATTCCTTGTTGTCGCCAAATTTTTCTACATTGCGCGCAATCAGGCTGAGCTGGCCGATGGTGTTTTTGATGTCGTGCAGGATGAAGGCGATGCGTTTGTTGAACTCTTCGAGCTGGCGCGCATCGGCCAGCGCCTGTGAGGTTTCTTCCTGCACCAGGTAGGCGGCGAGCTGCATCGAGACCAGCGCGATCAGATTGCGGTCTTCCCAGTTGAGCGTCTTGGCAGAGCGCGGCGGGTTCAGCACCGCGACACCGGCAAGCGTTGCGCGGTAGCGCAGCGGCACCACCAGCCAGGCGGTGGGAAAGCGTTCACGCCAGATCTTTGCGGCAGGCGCCGCATCGGGGGCGCTGAGGTCAAGAAAAACGACACTTTCATCTTCGAAAACGGCGATGGCCTCATCGGCGGTGCCAAGGGGCGCCGCCTCTACCGGGAAGGACCATTGGGCCGCCGGCATGAACTGGTTCCAGCGTTCGCGATAGGACCAGAGCGCGCCGCCCGGCGTATCCATCAATTCGGAGAGGGTGCGCAGCACGCGCATGGCGACGCCGCCATCTTCCCAGGCCGACACCGAGTTGATGAATTTGTGCCATTCGAGGCGATAGTCATATTTGTAGCTGAAGAAATTCTCATTGATGAAGGTGCGCAAAGCCGAACGCAGCCTGCCCGAACTGATCGCCACCGCGACGGTGAGCAGCGCACCGAACAGCAATAACACCGCCAGCACCGTGCCGGTGGTGCC